>NZ_CP042913.1:2968796-2971768 GCF_008065115.1 Bythopirellula goksoeyrii
GGGTGTCATCCGGTGACACTTTGGAGTGAGGCCGTGCCTGTCGCGGAGGACGGTTAGGACGGTTGTTTTGCATTGTGTCTCTCTGGTACTTATATGGGGATATTTAAGAAAAATAGATCGTTCACAACCTCCTCCCAACAATGTATTATTACCGTCCTAAGCGTCCTCTCCGTCTGCACCTACGACGTTCAAACGGCTTTGCAAATCGTTGCAAATAGGGTGATTTAGTACGTCTGCTGAATGGCCAGTCCAAACGAAACAACGCCCGTAACTTCTTGACGGGTCAGGGGATAAGCACTTGAGCTGTCCCTCTCTGGCCATCTGAGTCAGGTGCTTACTAATCTGGGGAGTCTTGGCTCGCTCATTGGTAGCCTTGCAATACCACCTCGCCACGATAGCCACGGGGATACGCACTTGGGCGGAGTCAGGCCCATAGCCCAGGCGGTCAAGCTGGTCGGCAAAATAACCCTCGACGATCTCCGCCTCATCCATCTCGCAATTGGCTTCCCCCTGTCGCTCTAAGATGACCCGTTGGGCATCACCCGGTTCTGGCAGCCTAGTGAGCACATGCTCTTCCCAGGTGGCCCAGCGCGAATACTCGGCCAAAGGGAATGGCTCATCACGTAGGGCCGCGATGATGTCGCCAATGATCTTGTCGCGGTGCTTGTCGATGTAGGTCCGAGTCTCCTCCAACCAGGTGCCAGAATTCTCACCCTTCACCACCTTGATGATGACGGAGCGTTGCGCCATATCCGTTGCTAGGCTCACACCATTGAGCGTGAGAAACCACGTCAACACGTTGGGCCGCTGCCCCTCTCCAACATAGAGTTGATGTCCGCTGATCGTGGTGGCAGTGATAAGCGATTCTAACTCTGCCCAGGACAGCTTCATCGTTTTGATATTGTCGATCTGGGCTATCCGCTTGGTCCTGGCTTCTGGTGTCAGAAATCGAGTTTTCAGCTTTGAAATATCTTCCCCAGCCGATACATCGATGTGACCGCCGAATAGTTGGCCGATCAATTGGGCCACGGTGGATTTCCCGACGCCACGCCCCCAGTCCGAGGTGATCACGAAGGCCGGCCGACAACCAGCAGGGCCTCCCCACATTGCCGTCATAAAGGCCGCCTTGATGAGGTCGTAGTCGATCGTAGTCTCTGGTCGAAAACGATCTAGCAACCACTTAAGGTGACTTCCATCGCCCAGCTTAGGAGGCGTGCCTCGATAATAGATACCGTGGATAGGTGGCTCATGGGGAAATAGTTCAATGGCTTCGTACTTGGTCGCCGTCCGTTCAATTTCCGCCGTTAACTCTGGCTGAGTCACGTACTTTCCACCCTTCTTCCAGTCGACGGAATGATTTCTACGCATCCACCCAAACACAGCCGGAGTGGTGCGACGATCAAACCAACTCAGGCCATGCTCATCATCGACGAAAAGGGAATTGTCTACGCGCCGCGGCCAATTGCCGCGATGCCTGTAGATGTCAGCGATGATATCAGTCATTGACTTGGGGACCAGAACCGTTTTGGTTTTTTTCTTCCCATCTTCATCATCGTCGTCGATCTCGACTTCGATCTCGTCGTAGTTGCGGATGATAACAGCGGATCCGCGAAAAACTTTTTTGTCAGCATCAGCATCACGCACACGTTGAAGCACCTCGCCATCGGACCAACTGCGGGGGAATGGCTTCTCCGCCTCATAAGCCCTGATCGTGGCCACGGCTTCGCTGTCTGAGAGATCGTATTCAACCGCACGACAGGCCACTATATAAAGTCGCTTGGAGCCATCGTTGCCATCCTCGATTGACTTCGTGCTGCTCTGCATCGCACGTAGGCAAACGGAGTTGATGTCATTGGAGGTTGTATCCGCAGTTTGCCTCTTTGATTCCTTCGCCACCGCTGCGAGCAATCTTTGAATAACCAACTCAGGTAATGGTTGAATATCACACTCATCAGGCGACACCCCGGGGAGCCATTCACGCCCAGCACTGGGAGGGATGATCGACTGCGACGCCTTCGCGCCCAGCCCGAGGCGAATCGTCACATGTTTACCGTTGGGGGCCTTGTAGGTGTAGCTCGCCTTGCCCAGCACTTCGAGCCGTGGGTCGTATTTCCACAACGTATGACCGCCCCGAGGTGACTTGTATGCTGCGGTGATCGGTGTATGGCATCCTCGAAACAAATGGGCTTCGGCTTCTTCCTCGTCCGGGCCATCGGTCTCACTGTCGATGATGCCTGATCGTGGCCCCATGATGAGACCAATGGCGGGGTCGTCGGCACCACGCAAACCAGCTTCTAACCGCTCAATGCTGATCGGTAAATTCTGCCAGTCGTCAGCGGGAAGCCCTCGATCATCGCATGGCACCTTACGATTGCAGGGGACAATTGGCAGACCCTTCCCAATTCCATTGATGCCAGCTTCGAGTAGTTGTTCGATCAACTCATCGGTGGTGGTAGTCACTTCGGTGCTCATGCTGCGCCCCCCATGTTCTCGATCATGGTGGCGAGTGTTTCTCGCTCTGCCTGCTCAGCTTTCAGGAGCCGCTGATACGCGAAATTGTCGAGATGCTCCGTTATGCAACTTTCGCATAGTTCTCGCAGAGTATCAGGAGCTATGGCATCGACTTCGACGCTCTCGCCTTTAAATGATTTACTCCGCGAATCTGTTTTCTTAGTGGGTCTCGTTGGTAGTTGGTACTGGTCGATCTGCTCTTCGGTAACAGCAATCCGATGGAAGTACAATTCAACTTTCGGTGCTATCTCTCGAATTCTCTCTTCGACAAAACGGTCGATATCTACGCCGCTGGGGTCACGGTCGCCAAAGTAATACAGGTGCGCCGGCTTCTCCTGATATTCAATCGTCCGCGCCGCTTCGTAGATGTAGCTGACGCTCGGATAGCCACGCGTCACCATTAGCGGGACGTCCCAACGATCAGTGATCGGATAGAGCACTCCTGCCAGTGCTTCCTTTTC
>NZ_CP042913.1:3921657-4179715 GCF_008065115.1 Bythopirellula goksoeyrii
CTGCCACACCCCCAGGTCATCGCCATCCACGTCCAGGTCGTTATCTGCATCGCCATCGGCCTTCTGCGCATTGGGTGTACCCAAGCCCCGCTGCCAGGAAAGGAAATCCCGGCCATCGACGTCGCCATCGTCATCAAAGTCGGCGGAATCGACAGCAGCCTCCTGGACTTCAAACGCCCCGATGTCGATCGCCGCGCCCTTAACTCGGTCGAAACCGCTGCGACGATGATCGAACGTGCGGACGATGCCCTGGCCTGCGACGTCGGCAGGGTCGCCGGCGTCGTGCGCGGGACCGCCGAGCAACAGGGCATGGGTTGGTGTGGGGCCGCCGTAGTCGCTTAGCGGTAACAGCTGCGGATCGAAGACTCCCGACTGATCGCCGGTGGCGATAAATCTTCCATTAGAATTGCCACCGCCGACAAGGTTGTAGCCGTCCGATAAGATTGAACTCAACCCGAATCCGACTGAAGCCACGTCGTCGTTATCGGTGTTGTCGGCGACGATGGTTGAGCGAAATCGTGTGTTCACGAGCGACGACGCACGGCTCAGCACGCCGTCGCCCACAGCAGCCGTGTTCTGGGTGATGGTACTATGCCGAATGAGCGTTTTCCCAAAATCGACGTAAATCCCGCCGCCGCTGCCGGTGGCGGTGTTTCCAGAGATCGTCGAGTTGGAGATGACGGCCCGTTCGACGAAGTTCTCATCGTCGTTGTAGATCCAAAGTCCGCCGCCGTCGTCGCCTGCTGTGTTCCCGGAGATGGTGCTGTCGACAATCGTCAGATTGCTGAAGCTAAACACGCCGCCTCCGTCTTGTGTCGCCACGTTGCCCGTAACGACCATCGCCGTAAGCGTCACATTGGTGTTCCCGGCACTGCGGATGCCGGCGCCATTGTCGGCGACCCCGCCGGTGATCGTCAGGCCGCTAATATTGGCGCTCTTATTGAGGCCGATATCGAATACGCGGGAATTACCGCCGCCGTCGATGGTGAGCTGATTGGCGCCCAGTCCCACGATGGTTACGTTGTCGGTAATATCCAACTCACCAAGCGTCAAATCAATTGTGCCACCGGCTAGACCTGGATCGAAGGAAATCACGTCGGCACCCATATTCATGTTGGCAGTTTCAATTGCCTCGCGGAGGCTGAACTCTCCGGTGCCGTTACTCTCATCGTTCAGGGTCGTAACGATGAGTAGTTGTGGGTGATCTTCGATGGCGCCGATGTCGATCCGGGGACCCGATTGCCGTACGAACGGCAATCCCCGCTGATCGCTATCGGGCGGCGTGGAGAAAGCAGGATCGCCGGCATTGATGGCGGGGCTGCCGGCAGCGAGCGCATGCGTGAGCGTCGGCCCGCCGTTGTCGGCCAGCGTGGTGTCGATGATACTGGCCAGGGGCGTCGGCAGCGTGCCGTTGCTGGTGGCGACGATATCCGTCGCGCCGGGCGTGAGACCGCCGAGTGAATTCGCCGTCGAGTAAGCCGCGGCTCCAAACAAGTTGTAATCATCGACGACGATGGTTCCCTGATTGGAAATGTCCCTTGTCGCACCTAAAGAGCCAACGCTGTTGCCGGCGAGAATTGAGTGGCTAAGCGTGGCCGTGCCGCCTGTGTAATTCAAAATTCCACCGACCGAAAAGCCAGAATTATCCGTCACCGTGCTGTGGCGAACATTAAGCGTCGCCTGATTCCAGATACCACCGCCACCCTGGCCAAGCCCGGCCGAATTGCCGCTGAGCGTGGAGTTCACGACATTGGCTGTTCCCGCAGAGTTGAAAATACCCCCTCCCGGGGCCAAAGCGCCTGCAGAATTACCGCGAAGCGTGCTGCGCTCGATGTTGAGCGTGCCACCGTCGTTGAAGATTCCACCGCCTGCGCCTAGATTATCCGTGACGTTATTGCCACTGATGGTGGACTCAACAATCGTCAGCTCGCCAGATACGGTCGAGTTAAAGATGCCGCCACCCGAGTTGACGGCCGTGTTGTCCGAGATCGTACTTCCAGACGCCACTAGACTACCGTAATTGTTAATGCCGCCGCCTACGTCGGCTACGTTACCAGAAATCGTGCTGCCTGTGATCGAAGCTCGCCTAAGACTAGATATCAGAACGCCGCCGCCAACAGCGGCAAGAATTGGAGATTCTGAAGACGCCGTATTGTCCGAGATAGTGCTATCGGCGATCGTTAGTTCAGAGTAGGCGGCTTGAATGATACCTCCACCTATTCTGGCTGAATTGTTCGATATCAAGCTTCCCGATATCACGGGCGAAAGGGCGCGTCTCAGTAAGACGCCGCCGCCAGAACCTCCATAACCATTGTTTTCATCCGTGGCGGCGTTTCCCGTAATGGTGCTGTCCAATATGACTATCGGCGCGTTTTCTTTATCTGTGGAAGGAAATGCATAGGCATAGACGCCTCCACCCTGCTCCCGCGCCGTATTGCCAGAGATGGTACTGCCGATGATGGACATCGAGTCTTCTGTGAAGGTCAAGCCGTCAAAAAAAACCCCGCCTCCATATAGAAAGGCAAAATTTTCGCTGATTGTGCTACCGGTGATGGTGAGGGTGCCCCCCCTCACGTTGGCAATCCCACCTCCGAAATAGGCATAGCTGGAGGTGATCGTCGATGACGTAATGGTGAGACTGCCTTGATTCCTTATTGCTCCACCAGCACCTCCAAAAGGATCATCCGCTCTGCCTCGCGTCAGCGTCAAGCTGCTGATTCCCACGTTGCCGCCGGTAATATTGAAAATCCTCGAATTGTTCTGCGCATCAATAGTAAGCTGCAAACCGCTTGCGGCGGCGATCGTGAGATCCTTGTCGATCACCAACTCGCCGAGCGTCAGATTGATCGCGCCGCCCGAGACAAAGCCGATTGTCTCGCCCGCAGGCGCCAGGGCGATCGCGTCGCGCAGCGAGATGTCGCCATCGGTGATGCTGCCGTCGGCTTCGTCGATAAGGGTGTCGACAAAGATCGCCAGCATCCGCCGATCTTCAAGCGGTTCGAAGCAAAGGCGGCGAGAACCGCAGGTAGCACGGCGCAGTGAGGGGGAGTGAGCCATGACGGGGTATCCTGGAGAAGCGACGGGCACACAACACCAACAGAGCCACCGCCCGATGGCCCCCCGCCTCTCGGCAAATTACCACCAGACAGACCCCTGCGAGGAGTATAAACCGGGATTTCCCATTTGGGTTGAGCCTGGAACCGCTCCAAGCCTAAATCGTTCCCTATGTTAACATCGCGCCCCCCCCCCGTGTCTAGCGCGTGGTGATTTTTCTCCATTTTTTCTTCCATCCGATGCTGGAAACTGCGAATCGGTTCCCGTCGAGTCGTTTTTCAGCGGCGAAGTGCTGGTCCTGCGCAGAACTTCTCCGCTGGGAACCTCGTTTTCCACTCTTTGTTTCGCTCCCGAGTCACATCACTCGACCAGAGGCGGCGGCTTTGCCAGCTGCGCAATGCGGTCGAGAATGTCTGCGAACAATCGCCTTGGCACCGCCACCTCGGTCAGTTGAAAGAACACTTACTTCGAATGCCGCGTCACCTTGGCTCCGATCTTCACCAGCTTTTCCCGCAGCGTCGTCAGCGACCAGTGCTGAAATGGTTTCGGCAGTGCCAACCGCCGCAGAAAATTCGCCAAGTTGTACGCCAAGGCAAACAGTTGCAGGCGCGTCTGGTTGTACTTGAACGTGCGGCAGGAGAGCTTCGTCCATTTGACGGCGTTCTTGCCTTCCTTGATCCACTGCTCCCCCGTGCCGCGACCGTTGTAGAATTGCACCACATTCTTGGATTGTTTGCTCAGGTTGGTCACGATGAACCCAACGCGTGAAAACAATTCGCCAGCGTGCCATTCGATCTTGGCGACCACGCGCCCCGCTCGCTCCCACGACTTCGCTTGATACTGGAAACTGTGATAGAAGACCTTCGGCTTGTGCGACGGACGGCCCACGGGTCGGGTTAGCAGATGCTCGATTTCCCGCTCCAGTACGAAGTTGGACTTGATGCGAATGGTGTATCTCAGATTGAGACACCTCTGCAACTTCGGAGAAGCCCCAATTCAACGCGGACCAGGTGGCCCTGGGTGATTACTCACCCAGGGCTCCCACAGACCCGTACGTGCCCGCATTAGAGCATACGGTTCCTCAAATCATGGTTTCACTGCGTGACGAAGCTGCGAGCGAACGGCGCGCGCCGGAGCAAGCGGGTAACGACGGAGCAATGCGCAGAATTTCTGCCAGTGCATCGAGCGGATGTTGTTGCGGCGGTTAAGCCACTTACGCCATCGGTTCTCGACTTCTTGGCGAAACCGGTTCATTGCTTCCGAGTTCCCTGTAACTCCGTAATACGCATAGTGTCCACGTAGCTTCTGGTTGAGCTTTTGCTGCTGCTCTGCAAGCGACAAGTGTCGATTGTCGTGGCACCATTGATCGATGCGACGAACAGCGCGGGTGAAACGATCCGTGGCAGTCTTGAGCTTGACCACCCAATAGCCCTTCAGGGATTTCGCCCAGTAGTGGGTGAATCCAAGCAGGTCAAACGTGCCAGGACGATCGTCGTCCTTCGTCCGTGAAGACGGGGGACGGAACGATATAAGTTTCGTCTTGGTCGGGTGGACAGTCAGCCCATACTTACCAAATCGTTTCGGAAGGACTTCCAGCACGCGTTCAGCATCGCGAGGATCGCAAAAGCCGATCACGAAATCATCCGCATAGCGGATGAGGAAAGCCTTCCCACGCAGGCGGGGCTTCACTTCTTGTTCGAACCAGAGGTCCAGCACGTAGTGCAAGAACACGTTCGAAATCAAGGGAGAAACAACACCACCCTGGGGCGATCCAGAGTCCGGGTAACTGACGTTACCATCTTCCATCACGCCCGCTTTCAACCACTTGTCGATCAGACGCAGCAACACGCCATCACGCACCCTCTGTCGGAGAAACTGCCTGAGATGTTGATGATCCAGATTATCGAAAAACTTCCGGATATCGACCTCCAAAACTGTCACGCCCGTCCGCCGATGGCGCATCGTCTGGTCACGGAAGGAACTCAATGCATCGTGTGCCGAGCGGCCACGTCGAAATCCGTAGGAACAGTCCAAGAAGTCCTGCTCATAGATCGGATCCAGTAACATGACCACCGCACGCTGAAGGATTTTATCCTCCAGCGTGGGTATTCCGAGCGGACGAGTCTCCGTGGTGGAGCCGCCTTTCGGAATGTGCACTCGTCGCACAGGAGGAGCCTTATAGGTGCCGGACTTCGCGCGGTCGAGCAGGCTTTGAAGGTTGCCCTCCAAATCCTGTTCATATTGTTCCGCGGTCACTCCGTCGACACCAGCAGCACCGTCCTTACGCGTGCATCGATAAGCATCCTTTAACCAGTCAATGTCCATCAGATAGGCGAGCGAAGTGAAGGCCATCTCTGAAGACCGTCTCGCCAACGCTGCTATCCGTCTCTGTTTCGTGTACACGTCTATCGAATTTCGAGGCATTCGTCGTGTTTCTCAAAAACGGTTCCATGATTCGACGTCTCGCTTCCCTCCACTGGCTCCAACAGGGTGAAGTTCGCCAGTTTCAACGGTACTATCAAGACGCTATGACTTCCTGCTACCCATCTCGCCGCACTTCGTTTCCTTCGCTTGGCGATACCTCGGTTGCACTCGTTCTCTTTCGCTCCTTGACGGACGAGTAAGCCGCCAAGGCCTGGAGTTGGTAACCCGGTGTCTCCATCCGGGATGTTGCCGAGGAAGCAACAGGATCTCCCAAGTTCCTGGGGAACCTCAATCATCCGTTTGCACATGTTCCAAACCGACGCCGGCAGGACTGCTTGCACCAGACCATACAGTGCAGCAGCGTGGCCCTTGGTCATCAAAAGGCAAAGGCTCCCACGATTGGGTCTTTCGACGCTCAATAGCATGGCTTTCGGACTCGCTGCGGGCACCGAGCGGAGCTTGGTCGGCTTCGCAGAGCCGGTCACCCGGCACCACGCAAAACTCGCTTCCAGTTGCGGGTCAGGCTCTACTGGACGGGGTTCTCACCCGCAAGGTTCCGATGAAAGGTTTCAAAGTTGTACTTTACATCTCATTCCCCCTTCCCAAGCTTTGCTTGGCGCAACTGATGCAACCTCTTTCAGTTGGCCCATCGCCGAACTGAAGGAGGATGTGCAGACCAAATCCATTTAGGCAGTTACCGTTGGTGTGGGAGGTTAGATTCAAGAATGGGATCTATCCACCGAGAGTTGGCATGTCGTTTGCTCCTTTTATTCTCCTAGGTCTTCACATGGTACGTGAGAGGCCGATTACCCTTGGTTTTTTGAGCCAGTCCGTTGTGCCGGGGGCGTACAGCGTGCGTAATCGCACTGTGCCCCTGTGACAGAATGGGGGTGTCTTATCAGGGGAGGGCATTCCCGTTGACTCGCCCGCGGCGGGGCGAGGGTCGCCGTCGGCATGAACACTGGTCCCAGGAAAGGGAGGTGTATCATGCGATGTCGCATTCGAAATATAGTACCGGCTACTCTGTATATGCCCACGGCAGTGTTACGACCTGGAATCACTCTTAGGTCCTCAGGACAGAAGGCTGAGCAAATCATCTCCAATAGAAGTCTTCGGTTTTCGGAGGTGACCATCAGTAGTTTTCTGATCTCTAGTTTTTTCGTAACGATTCTAATTTGCCCGCAATATCTATTCGGGAAAGAGGTTTTCGATCAGCAGACAACCCAGCAAGCTAGTCGAAGTGAGGCCGAGACACCCTTACGTTGGATATTTGTACCTGATGACGTAATTCGTGTTGAAATGGAAGTCAATGAAACAGTGGTTGACGATGAAAACAAGGAGTATCAAACCAAACGCATTTATGATTATCGGTGGACCGTGAACTCAGTGGACTCGGATGGAACAGCTACTCTCACAGTCACTTTCGATCGCATTCAATTTCATAGTGAATGGTTCTCCTTCGACTATGACAGCCAAACAGACGACGCCACTGTCGGTACATCAGTCGACAGCGAAAGGTATTCGATGCTTTATGAATTCCGGGCAATGAGGAGTTCGCAGTTCGAAATTGAGGTTACTTCTCGTGGTGCCGTCAAGCAAATAGTGGCAGCAGAGTCCGTGGTCGGGCCAATGCAGTTCACTCCAGGAGATTGGCCTGGGTTACCAGAGAAACCCGTGAAGATTGGCGATTCATGGACTTTAAACAGCGAACTGAATGTTGACTATATCCATTCCCACGGTCAGGCCACCTATGAACTTGTCAGCCTGGAACGGAAGGATGAGAAACTCTTATGCGACATCAGAGGAAATTCCCTCTTTTCGGAACACACTGGCCTACCACCCAAATCGGAGATAGGAGCAATAGAAAGTAAGAGTCACTTTGACCCGAAGGCGGGAATGTTTATGGACGAAAAGCTCTCGTCGAAACTTCGATCAGAGATCGCTCCTGGAGAAAACGTCAGCATCACTGTCGACGTCACGCGGCGTCTCTTCCCCTGCGAAAAACAAGTTGAGCAGACGGAAAGAAACGGGGAGTACCTCTTCGTGTTCGACAAAGGAATTGCCAAGCCAATAGTTCTTGCTGGCGTTCCAGTGGGCGTTCACAATGACACCGTGAGTGAGCTGTTGCATTTGAACTTTTACCATACCTGGACGGACACCGACAAAGATGGGATGCCTATTCCTGAAGAATTGACTGGTATCTCGACTCGCTTTTCTGCGGGTGATCCAGTTCATTTCTCTCTGATTATAGTCGGCCTTAAGGACGCAGAGTTGTACTTCAATATCCTCTGCTCACAAGGGCGATATGAAAGGAATGTGATTCCAATCCGGGATAATATCTGGTACGCAATGCGAACAGTCCCTGAACTGGAGCCTGGAGTCTATTTCTTCGAATTCTTTGTGAACGAACGTCATCTGGTTCGCATTCCGATCCAAGTTGCCCCTTCACTCGATCCGTGAGCGAAAACCAAAGCAAGCCATCATGGGTGAAAAGATGAAAAACAAATGGGTCATCACGATGGTCGTCGGGTATGTTCTACTGTTCCTAACCTATTTTTTCTCATCTGGAACTCGCGGCGATCTGTGGTTTATGCTTCATTATTATCGAATGGAAATCGTGCTCGTCAGAGGAACGCATTTCGGAGATAGTTTAACCAATGGTCATTGGGAGGGAAGAGTCGCTATTCCATCGAAATATCCGCTTTATTTGTCGGTTGGACTTATTTTAGCGGGCACTGGAATGGCGATTAGAAATGACACGAAAGAGCATTCTCGCCGAACCGTCCAACAAATTAAAAACCGTCCAGTTGTTGGCCACGGCAAACCCGCTGATGCCGCTGAAACATCGACCGCTGCAAAGCCAAACCAAGCCCGAACTCTTTCAACTTCATGCCAGCAACCCTGCGAGGACGGAAGTCTCGATCAAAGGAGGTGTGCGATGCGATGGTTGACGATCAGTGCGGCGGTAGTCGGGGCGGCTCTCGGTCTCGGCAGTTTTTCCGATGGTGTTCACGCTGCTCCTGTGGTTTACTCTGGTAGCGACAATGGAAGTACTTCGCTCGTCGGGTCGCCAAATTCTTCAGCTGCTGCAGCGGCATTCGACCTTACTACCGGAGCCTTAGCAATGCTTGACTTTGAGACAGCGTTACCTGCGGGAGTGACCATATCTGGCGGTACCATAGGAGACGCAGATGATGTGTGCGCCACAGCGAACCTCCACTGTTACGCCACAAGCCCAGTGAATGTTCTCCGAAACAATGGGACGACTATTCAGTTCTCAGACCCGATTAATGCCGTTGGCGCGTACTTCACTGGGTGGCAAATCGATGGTCAAGAAATGCTCATCAGGTATGCAAACGGGGAAGAGGCAGCAATCGAGATGCCCCCCGGGAATTTCGCAGGCGGGACCATTTTCTTTGGCTTCATTGATAATGGCGCCTCGATCACCCGTATCACATATGTAGCTGGGAACCCCAACAACACTGACGCGGTTGGAATCGACGACATAAGGTACGGCGTTGTCATTCCCGAACCATCGTCGACCATCTTGTCGTTTTCGGCTTATGTTGTTTTGATTCAATTGAGACGCATGAAATTCCGCTTCGGCGTTTGACCTGGGCAAACTGGCCGGTTCACTACGGTGCATCGATCGAACCACCACGTGCGAGTTAGCCCAGAACATTGCAGACATCGGTGGTGACAGCTCCGCGAGTTATTTCAGAGATGCCACGACCGATGAAATGAAGGAGATTTAAACTATGGATACAAGACTCTTGTTTTGTTTCGCAGTTTTGACTGGTGTGCAGCACGGTGAAGTGAGAGCCGAACACGTGCGCTGGGAAATTGCCGACGGAGGGAATGGGCATTGGTATGAAGTTTTTCAAGGGCCGACAGATTCCTACTTCAATGGGGTTCAACGCGTTATTAATTGGCCTGAGGCCCAATTGAACGCCCAGGCTCAGGGGGGATACCTCGCGACCGTCACTTCTTCAGAAGAAAACGAGTTTGTCTTCAGTCTGACGGATTCGCCCTCGAATTGGCAGACGGATGGAATCGGCAATTATTTTGGCGCCTGGCTAGGTGCCTTCCAAGAACCTGAAACCCAAGATCCAACCGCTGGGTGGCAATGGATAACTGGAGAACCATTCGCATTCGCCAATTGGCATCCCGGCGAACCCAATGATTTGTTCGGACAAATTGATGAGAATCGGATCGCCTTCTTCGCCAGTGAAAGCTCAACCGGACAACGATCTGCCTTCTGGAATGATGAGCAAGCCACTCGACTGATCGTCACCGCCTATGTTGTCGAGTATGTCCCTGAACCAACGAGTCTGGCGGTAGCGTTGGCAAGCTTATTTGCTTGTTCGCAGTTCAGACTCTCAGTCATGAATCAAATCGGGGAAAGGGGAATCAAATGAACCGCCCCATCACTAAGAAGCAGACGTTACAGCGGCTTCGAGCGAGAGTATGTATTGCAGCATGTGGAGTGCTCGTCGAGATATGCTTAGTTGCCGTGTCGGTCGTTGCGGAAGAGGCACCCTCTCAAGGAACTGCCGCACAGCAAGACCAGCGTTTGGAGCAGATGAAGTCTCAAAGTCCCAAGGCAACGTTGACCATTCTCCCAGTCCGTGTCGCCGGCAGATCGCTGGACAGGGTCTCGGAACTCATCGGCCTGCTGTTGGAAAAACAGGGACTAAAGAACATCGAACTAGGAGGCAAACCCTTTGATTCTGGCGAGGCCAGCGAATTACAGCAGTTGACGCAGGAGCTTGGCAAGTTCATCCAACAAAACCCTATCACCACGGACTACGCCTTGTACGTCGAATACAACGTCAAGCTACCACAGGGCGAGCTACAGGGAATTCGGAGTGTCTTTGTGGACAAACAAGGCGAGGTGGTATGGAGCGAAGTTCTGACGACGGAGAATGAAGCGCTGAAGAAACTTCAGGCTCATCGCGACCTGATGACTCTGTCATCAGAGGTCGTCGAGCGCCTAGCGCCACAACTGGGTCTCAACGAACAGACCGCCGCAGCCGCCCAGCCGGGTAAGATGGCACGACTAATGGACGAGCGGAGCGGACTGCCTCCGCAGGCAGAACGGGATGCTATGCCAAGCCGGGAAGAGCATTTCCGCCAGGCCGGACCGAATCGGACATTGCAGGTAGTGACTCCTCGCGTGCTTGGCCGTGCGACAGATGTCGCCAGCGCTCAGGCTTTGGCCAATGGACTAAATACCGCAGCACTGTGTCAGGCCCAGCCCGCCGCAGAAGTCGTCAAGTTCACCGCGTCCCAGAAGGATCCCAATGAGTTAAAAGTCCTGTGGGATCTGGCCCGCGAGGTTCGAGATTATGTGCGACAGCATCCGCCGGAAACCGACTACGTGCTGTGTGCCGACTATGTGTTCAACCCCCAGAACTGGGAACAGGGTATTGTGCACTTCGTTGTGTGCGACCGCCAGGGAGAGTGGGTCCTTGTCGACATGCAAAATTCACATCACAAGGATTACCAGGCCGTTCGGCCAACATCGCAGGCTGATTGTGACCGACTGCTTGTTAAGCGAATGGAGGAACGTCTTAAGGTGGCTTCGGAGCAATAGCAGGGCCGCAACAGGCTGGGGCGGGTGCTGACTGAGGGCTTGCCCCACCGTAAGAGGCGGTCGCTTCAGCGCCCCGACCGAACCATCACGAAGGAGGCGGAACCAGGATCATGGGGTCTCGATACCTAGTCAATGCTGCCTTGAATCTCGTCATATTCAGCGGCCCCGTAATAGGCGCTTCGGTCGTATCTGGCGAGCTACCAATTGCCGAGCCGCTCGACGTGGCCTACTCGCCTTCAGGCGAGCAAATCGCAGTCGGTGGCTTGACAAGCGAACGGGACGGACCGGCAGACGGCCTCGTGCTGCTCATCGACGCGGAAAATGGCGAGCAGCAGGCAACGCTGCGACACTCGGGTGCGGTCACACGCAACTTGAGAATGCCGAACCCGGTCCGAGGTTTGGCTTATTCCCCGGACGGCAAGGTGCTGGCCGTAGCGGCCGCGTTAGGGCTCAAACTGTGGGATCCAGCCGATGGCAAGGAGTTGGCGACACTGGCTGGCTATGGCGACACCGATCAAGAATCTCGCGACGAAGTCATTTCAATCGCCTTCTCACCGGATGGCAAATGGCTCGCGGCCACCGACAACCGGTTTCGCGGACAACCAAGCCACCTGCGGCTGTGGGACGTGGCGCAGCGCGACTTGGTTGGCGAGTTCGAGATTGGACACAACGGTCATGTAGCGTTCCTACCCAACGGCACGATGCTTGTTACGGACAAAAATGATAGCCCTGAAGTTCCGTGGCGCTTGGCCGAAGGTCGGGAGTTAGCCGTAGTGCGCACCAAGTTGTCTCGTCCGCTAGTTGTTGATCGACAAGGAAAATACGTCGTGGCGGACAGCATGGGCGGTTCAAAACTGTGGCGGATCGAGCCGACCGAAGCGGGCGACTTGCGTTTTGTCGATGAAATGTCGTTTGCAGGACAAGATCTGCGCCACGTCGGTTTCTCAATTGATGGTCGGTTGTTAGCGACCTGCGTTCGTAGCGGGGTCTTCGTAATTTACGACGTACCGTCACGGCAAGTGGTCGGCACACTGCTGGCCGGAGGACCCTTTGCGTTTTCGCCGGATGGAACGTCGCTAGCGGTCGCCCAAGACAGTCCCGAACGATCGCCCGACGGCAGGCTGCTGGGCGGAACTCGCCTGGCCGTCTGGAAGACGGACGATGTCCTCGCTGCGGACCGCTTGGCGGCGCAAGCGCGTGAAGCGGCAACGGACATGGTGCGAGTATTGTCCGCGCGGCAAGCGGATCTGTGGCGGGTGCATGCGGGCGGTGCGACGATGGACATGTTGCGAAACGTGTATCCCCCGCGCTCAGGCATGTGGATGAGACAAGACGCCATCACGACCTTGCTCACAGGTCCGCAGGGCGAGGCGGCGACGTCGATCCTCATCGACGGGCTGAAGAATCCACTGGTCAACGACAAACAACGGTTACTCCATCCCTTGGGTCTTATCGCCCATCGGAGTTCCCAGGCCCGTGCGGCGATTATCGAAGCGCTGCGTACCTCCGAGGCCACTGACGCACGCACAATGGCGGCGACGATGCTTGGGTTGCTCCCGGTTAACATGGGGCAGGAAGCAGTACCAGTGTTGGTCGAGTCGGCTGGCAACGACAAAAGTCCCCACGTGCGCGCTGCGGCTGAACGGACGCTCAAAGAGTTGGATCCCAAGGCGTACGAGCAGTTCACCGCGCAGGCCCGAGCGCGCGGACCGGTCGTGGACCGCGTCGAGCGACGCGACGGACAACTCAGATACCAAGGCCGGTCCCTGGAAGAGTGGCTGGGGCGGTTGAGTGCTTCTTACATGCCGAATGAAATATTCGGTCAGCCGCGTCGCGACGAACCACTGGCGGCGATTCGCGCGATTGGCTTGGACGCGATGCCAGTGCTTCTCGCCACACTCAACAGTAGCGAGCAACCACTGCGGCGTGCGGCTGCGGCCGGCTTAGGATCACTTGGTTCGCAAGCGAAGGCTGCGATTCAACCACTGCTGGACATCATTGCAGCAGCCGATGCTGCTGATGTGAGCTTCGTACAAGGTGTGCCCGGCGGTGTGGCTAGCGAAGCGGCTGACGCCGTGGCGCTCATCCTAAGGGAACAGCAGGAACTGCCAGCAAGGCTGGTCGAGTTGACCTTGTCTGATAATCCTGCGGCACGCTTAAGCGCCGCGCGGGCCGTGGCGGTTCTGATACCCACCCACCCACGTGGCCTGCCGGTACTGAAGGCAGCGATGGCCGCTGCTGATTCCCAGACGATGGATTTCTTTCCCAATCCCTATGCGTGGTACTTTGGCGATCGTCCGAATGTAGCTTGGTTGGGCCGGTTAATTGCTGATAACGAAGCACCCGCCGAGTATCGAGTCCAGGCAGCCGAGCGTCTTGAGCAGTTGGGTCCGGCCGCGTTACCGGCAATTTCCGGTATGCTCCAGGCGGTCAAAGCCGCCGACCCGAACCTGAGCCGGAGGACAGCCCGCGCGATTCATAAGATCGGACCAGAGGCAGTGCCGCCGGTGCGTGACGCGCTGCGAGCTACCACCAACGATCCCACACGCGAGCGATTGGCCGCCACATTGTGGGGAATGGGTGACGAAGGCCGTTCAGCGTTGAAAGAGGAGTTACACGGTAAAGAAGATCGTGAAGTCGAATCGCTGTGGTGGGCCGCTTTCGCGGGAACCTGGGATGCGCAAGCGTCGCGGATGTATCAGACGGCAATCAAAGAGGCACTGCAGCGCGCGGGGCACTTCGTTCCGCCACAGCCGCCGCGGACTGGCCCCAATCGTCCCCCCAGTCCTCCGATGCCACAAAAGGCAAGTACTGCTTGGTCGGTAAGACTGCTGGCTGACAACGAAGCGCCGGGGACGCTGCGGAGGCAGGCGGCAAAGGCGCTGTCCCAGACATCGCAGAAAGAGCTCCTGCCGTTCTTGCCAGTGCTGCTCGGCGGGCTTGCCAATGAACGAGATACCGGGATGGTTCCTGATTTGGCAGGTTTGATCCAGCGCGTGGGCCCGCCGGCGATTCCGGCGCTGAAGGCCGCAATCGAGCAGGCTCCGTCCGATCATGCTCGCGGTGGCCTGCTCCTTGTTCTTTCATCCAGGTTTGGCAAAGAAGGGCAGCAAGAGTTTGAGCGGCTCAGGCAGCTCCATCCGGAGTACAGCCGACTGCTCGACGCCTACATCCGGCCGCACAAGGCAATCGCCCCATCCCAACGCCCGACTACCTACTTGGCAACGTTTCGAGTGCATGCGCCTGAATCGACGCCGGCAGACGACGTGATCTATATCACCGGAAACGACCCGGCCTTGGGGAACTGGAACCCCAAGGGCCTACGACTCCAGCGGCAGGCGTCGGGCGTGTACGAGTCGCAAGTGCGCCTCGCTCAGGGCAGCCGCATCGAGTACAAGGTGACGCGCGGTAGTTGGGAGACGGTTGAAAAAGACCAGAACAAGGAGGAACTTGCGAACCGTAAACTCGAAGTGACTTCAGATCGCACCGTCGTGATTCGCGTGGAAAACTGGAGTGATCAATTGGATCAGCAATAACAAAACCACCATGACTGATCTTGATCACTGTCACGCAGATCATCACTTGTATCGCCCTTAGCTAAATAAAATAAATGCCCCAGTCTCCCGATGAAGAAATACCTCGGACCCGTGCAGTGGACGACTGGGTTCCTTGGCTGGCAGGTTTGCTGCAATTGATTGCCGCAGTTGGGTGGTTATGCGCGTGGATGGTCGTCGTTTTTCGCAAATGCTGGTCTGTTCAATGCTTTCCCCGAAGGCGAAGCACGAGAGGGCTGGCAGTATTCGTTTTCGCTTGGCTTTATCAATTTAAATTCGGCCGCGACGATCTTCGGCTGGCCGTTGTGCTTTGTGGTGGCTTGGTACCGCTATCTTCGCCACACCAAGGCAAATCGGAAGCAGCTGCTGCTCCTCACCTGCCTGCCGTACTTGCACGTACTATTACTTGTGGTTAGTTGCCTGTTCCTCGCATTGCTCGAGCGACTTTTCGATCTGGGACTGTAGCCAGATCTTGTGATCATCAAGAATCTCGGTTCCAGCCGAACCCGCTCAAGTTTCGGCAACAGCTGCTTTGCTTTTGACCGGCAACGATGGGTGAACACACCGAAAGACAGAGACATAAACCATGTTTGCTCCGAATAAGCTGAGCTATATTGGTATCCGTTGAGGCATTGTCGAGGTGCAGGTATGGCGGAAGTAATCGCGGTTATCGTAGCGTTCGGCGCAATTGCCGTGGCTGTTACGGCCTGGGCGTGGTATCGGATGGATGAGCCAGCGGGTGCCCTGGTCGCGTTCTGTCTGGGTCCCACATGGGGATCGTTCATTTATTCGATTGCTGTCTGCCGTGACGGTGGGCCGGACGCAGGTTTGCTCTTCGGCTTCAGCTTAGGCATCGGCGGATTATATGTGGGAGTCCCAGCCGGGTTGTTTCTGGCGATACTGCAGATCTTTGCTCGAATAGGCCGTCGTTATTGAGGCAACGGTAAATAACGGCAAATGACGACTGTTTTTCGGAGCTTTCTTCTCAGGCAAAGCTCTCGGGAGAGCCCGCGTCGATCTGCTACGCCGTGGATGACACAACTTAGCGTTGCGCCCACATGTCGAATCGCAATTTGCAAACAACCGCCAGTATCCCGCACGATAACGTCCTAAATCATGCGCACAGTTGTCTGGGCAGCCCCTGCTCGTCCGATGCACGCCCTGGTGGGTGAGGACATTTCTGCACCATGTTTCTCACAGCGCGACCAATAAGATTCCCTGTGAGCGCACCAACTAGAATTGAAGGTGCCCAGATCATCGCCCAGATGGCAGCAGCGATCAATGCAACCGCTGTCAGTTTTGTGGGAGTGAACTGTGGCCAGTGAATCGACCGCCGACTAGGGGAATTGCAGTTTCTTGCTTCTGGCCATTAGCCAGCACCCTCTTACTCGCAAGCGTTGCAAATCCTGCAGCCTTAATAATTTAGCACGACTTCGCACGAACCAAGTCGCAGGCACTTCTCTATTACGGGAGTCCGGTGGCATCATTTGCGTGAGATGGACAATGCGTAGCGCTAGAGGTGCAGATCTCTCGGTCGTTATGTCCAAAGCCGTTAACTGTTGTCTGCGAGTTCAGCATTGTTGACGTGCGTCTTGAAGTCGGGCGCTCAAGCTAGTTACTCGTCGGTGTTGCCGCTTCGGCCGTCTTCATGAGGACTCCTTCCGTGTTCATCCAGCGTTCAACATCTACTTTATGCCCGGCATCGGGTTCAACTTCGTGCCATGCTTGGTAGAACTGTACGACGCGTTTGACGGCTTCTTGTGCACGATCTTCCCCGCCGGTCTCTTCTGGCGTCGGCATTCGTGAGTCGGTGGTCATCCATACGGCTGACTCCACGAGCAGCGGTTCTGCCTCTGCGAACTTGCCTTGGAGCGCCAACGCCTCGCCAAGCATGCTGGCGGCGTTATAGCGGAACCAGACATCTTTATGATCATCTGTGAACAGATCGCGTCGCAATTGAAAGGATTTATGGGCTAGAATTTCAGCTGGCGCTGCGAGGCGTTCAGCGATCGCGTCGTGCGCAGATTTTGCCAGAATAGCTGCAGCTAAGCTTGAGTCATTCGGGTATGCCGCGATCACCTTGTCTCTGAAGTCACGTGCTAAGGTCACCGCCTCCTCGTCATTTCCTGAGGCATGGTAAAACTGCATCAAATGCACGTAGATCAGGCACACTTGCAGAGTGGGATCACCACGGAGCAGGGATATGGCCCGCTTCTGTGTCTTTATTGCATCGTGGGTGGCTCTGGTCAAGTGTTGCGCGAGCGCCAATGTATCTAAATATGCAGGAAGTGAATCGCTATCGACCTCTTCAGCAAGAGCAACTGCCTCAGTTGCCCAGGCTACCGCTTGATCAGGAACCCACGGATCGACCGGCTTCGCGCTCACCATTTCCCAGGCAGCGACATTGAGCGCATCAGCTTTTCTCAGTCGCAGTGCCTCGACCTCTGACTCGGCGTTTGCCAAAGCTTTCTCCGCGCGCGATACTCTTTCAAGACGTAGGTTGGCCAACTCCGCTTGATCCCCTTTCGCCCGTAAGACAGCTATTAAGGAAGATATGGCCGCGAGATTGCCAGAGTGTGAATCATCGTGATAGGTACGGAAAATGGAAAGGGCTTCACGGCTGCACGCTTCAGCTTCGTCGAGTTTCCCTTTTTCGCGGAGTACCGCACTCAAATGTAGTAGTCCCCATGCTGTTTCCGGGTGATAGTTCCCATGGAATTTGCGATGCAATAGAACAGCTTCGCGCCCATCTTCTTCTGCACGCCCAAAGTCACCCTGCTCCATTAAGTAAAAAGTCGAACGGTGCAATACATTGGCAAGTTCCGGATGTCCGTTAGGCATCTGATGTGCCATTGTTTGCAGTTCTCGAGCAACCTGATCTGCCTCATTTAACTTCCTTTGGGTTACAAGTACAAAATGCAATTGGGAGAGTATTTCAATTGTTTCTTCATTATGAAGGAGATGCTTCTTGTGTATCGCGAGAGCGTCTCGCGAGAGCGTCTCACATCGACTCCAGTCACCCCTTCCATAAGCAAGCCAGGCATTGGCGAAGAGGCTATTAGCAATCTCTGGGTGATCTGGAGGGAAGACGCGTCTTCTCAGTTTTAATGCCTTCGTGAGATGTGCCTCGGCATCATCGAACAGATCTAGTCGACGGTAGGCGTTGCCCATTGTTGTACGGATTGCTGCTTCTACTTCGGGTAGTTCTGTGAACTGGTGTCCCACTTTCGCTGAGATGTTGTCGAGTAATTGACGCACCGTGTAGTCACTCCCCCTTGCGGCATCAGGGTTCGCGGCCTGCAACGCGTCCAAGAGCAGAGTGCTAACTGCTTCCGCTTTTGCCGCCTCGGCGGCCACCTGTGCGGTCGCAATTCGTTCTGCACGTACCAATTGTCTCTGGCGCAGGGCGACCAGCGGGCCGACGATCGCCAAGCCAACTACCATGGCAACGACGGACGCCGCCATGGGCTTCCTGTGGGCCCATCTCCAGGTCTTCGAGATGATTCCATGTGGCTTTGCCTGAATTAGTCTTCCGTCCAGATACCGCCGCAGTTCTTCTGCGACATCCTTAGCAGTTTGGTACCGTTTGGCAGGTTCTTTCTCCAAGCACTTGAGAGTGATCGTCTCTAAATCTTTGGACACGTGCGCATTCAGCTTCCGCGGACTGGGCGGCTCGTCGTAGATTACCTGGTGAATCAGCATGCGGGTGTTTCCGCGGAATGGTAGCTCGCCCGTGAGAAGTTGGAAAAGGATCACGCCAAGGGAGTAAATGTCACTGCGGCGGTCGGCCTGATGTGCTTCGCCCTGGGCCTGTTCGGGTGACATGTAGGCGGGAGTGCCGAGGAGCTGCCCGTCAATCGTGACTGTCATCTCTCCTATATCACGGCGTGCCAAGCCAAAGTCCATAAGGTGTGGCTCCCTATCGCCGTCGATCATGATGTTCGCTGGCTTGAGGTCGCGGTGGATCACACCTTGCTCGTGAGCATAGTGCACCGCTTCAGCAACTTTCGCACATAGCTCGGCTGCTTCTCGGCCGGTCAGCTTTTGGTCGGTGAGCCAATCGCTGAGCGTGAAGCCGTGAACAAAGTCACTAACGATATAGATCGATTCACCTTCGCTACCAACTTCATGGACGCTCACGATATTGGGATGCTGCAATTGGGCAGCGGCGCGGGCTTCGTGAAAGAATCTTTCTTTCTCTTCGGTGGTCATCATCCCCTGACGTGGAATCTTAATGGCGACCATGCGATCGAGCTCCTTGTCCCGCGCCTTCCACACACTTCCGAAGCTGCCGACCCCCAGCCGCTCGACAAGTTCGAATCGCCCGAGTTGTGAGAGCGGAGGCGCTCTCTGTGTGGCATGACTTTGATCTACCAGGCTGAAATGACTTCCGCAACGATTGCAGATCAGTTCGGTAAGCGGCGTGTCAACAGCCACTTGCATCGGCGCATTGCAACTGGGGCAACGAATGTCTAAGTAGAGGGAGGGTATCTCAGTACGATCGAGGGAATCTGTCTCGACCTGCGCGGTCGAACTGCAATCGTCAAAACCTTCGCGGACGGTTGCAGTATCACTGGTAAACCTTGATTCATACTCAGAAGCATCAGGTGTCTGACCACTCTTGCGACGATAGGAGACCTCCAGTGCGACGAGCTCTTGGAGTAGGCGTGTTCTAAGTGGATCCTGCAGACCCTCGATATAGTCCTCGATGAGGGGGTGCTGCCCATCACACCATGCCTCCTCGAAACGATCACAAATCTGGTCAAGAGTGTGGAGCAGATGGGTCTGAGTGATTTCGTTAGAGTCCGCAGTCCGCTTTGGAATCATTGTAATGCGACTCCTTTCGACCAGATCTGTCGGATGCAGTCGAGCTTGCGCTCGACCGTGCGTTCGACTCTTCCAATCGATGTTGCGATTTCGCGATTGGTGTAGCCCTCCAGTTTCATCCGAGCCACTGTTTGCAGTGATGGATCCAATGTGGCCATCAAGCGGCGACATTCTTCGTTGATAGCGGCCACCATGTCCGGCGTGGGTTCATTCCCTGCTAGATTCTTGAAATACTCATCGTTCAGAGAATCGTCCAGCAATTGACCGAATCCTCGCTTTTGTGCGCGCGTATTGCGACGCAGATCAGCGGTTTTTCTGACGGTAATTTTGGTGAGAAGCTGCCAGAGGTCTCTGCGATCGTGCAGTTGGGGGAAGTTGTCGTCCTTGGCACGTGTAAAGAAAGTGTTCAGCGCGCTAAGCGCCACGTCCTCGTCGTCGCGAACTTGCGGCGGCAAGTCGTCAAGTTTCCGGCGTGCCAAGGCGGCCAAGCGTAAAAAGTATCGGTCCCACAACTCCTTCTCAGCGACACTTTCGCTCCCCGTTTTGACCCGCTCGATCCAGTGCGTGATGGACCCGCTGTTCATTGTTCAGCAGGCACTCTTGGCCTGCACCTTGGTCGATAGGGTCACAACCAAGCTATCCACTTATTCATCTTTCGCAACTCTTGTACCGCTCGAATCCTGCGACCCCGTTCAGGAGTGTTAGAGACCTTGAAGGGAGAAGTGAGCGATTCCGCCCACCCGGAATCCAAGTTGCCCACTTAATGTCGGTGGAATCAATAACGGCTGTGAACAAAAGCTTTAGTAGCTTTCAACGAAAAATGTCGGAAAACTTGGACGGTTTACGAGTAACTATATAGGGGCACTTCGGTGGTAGCGACAACCACCAGAGTGCTGGAAGCAAGACTCAGCGTTTGGCGAGAAGCGCTAAGCGTGAGTGATCAGTATACCCTTGGCAAATAAGGAGAGTAGAGATGAAAACTGCATCTATTTTCTTGGCAACGTTCGTATGCAACACATTTTTGGGGTTGTTATCCCACGCCGCGCCGATTGCGAGTGAATCCTTCGCTACTTCCGCCGGGGGCAACGACTATGTTTCGTTTACTTCAATTCTGAGCCAAAATCCCACCGTCGGAGCGAGTGGTTTCGTGGGTCCGTGGGGGAATTGCTGCACTGGTGCCCTAGTCCCGGTCCCGGGTGGATTAACGCATGAATTGACCCCTGGTGAGACGTTTAATGGCCATTTGGTCGGCTATACGTCGAACAGTTCTGCTACACGCAATCTGAGTCGCGAAATCGACTACACACCCAGCGACGGCACCTACTATATGAGCATGCTACTACGCAAGAATGCTCCAACGACGCGTGGGGATCTCCTCGCCGGATTAGGACGCTCGCAAGGTGCAGAGACCTCCATCTTTGGAATTGACGGAACTTGGCTCGGATTCGTAGACGGCGGCATCTCGTTTTTCTGGGGACCAGACGCGCATCTAAGCACTGTACTCCCCGAATCGCAAATGAACGTCGACGAAACCTACTTTGCGTTGCTGCAATACGATTTCACCACGTTAGGGCCCGACAAGGTGACCGCGACGATCTATGACGGCTCGTCCGCAGAGGTTGCTAGTCAGTCGTTCCCAGGACTTGACCTCGATCAGACCATGGGACGGTTTAGTGTCGTTACACAAGACTTCGGTCCCATCCCCGAATTGGACGAGTGGCGTTTTGGTACGGAGTTGCGGGATGTGATGGTACAGGCGCTACCCGGGGATTTCGATCTGGATGGCGACGTCGACGGAGCGGATTTCCTTATGTTGCAACGCAATCCCAGCATCGGCAACCTGGCCGAATGGCAAGCGAACTACGGCACACCCAATTTGCTGGCGGAAAGCCGAGCAGCAGTGCCCGAGCCCGCGACGGTGTTGCTGCTACTGGTAGGATTCGCGTTCGCTTGTATTCGTGGACCCATGTCACATCGAAATCAACAAATTCTTTAATAGTAGAAAAACCGAGAAACGGAGGAACATGATGCGATAGCAAATGGCATGGGCGGCAGTCGCAGTGGCGACTCGGCTGTCGCCCAAAGTGTGATTGGGCAAAACGTTGGGCAACTAGGCGAGTGCCCCGAGCCATTAGCTTGGCTCCGTGATGACCCGTGCTGTAAGCGCTGACGGTTCTTCCATTGATACTTACAAGAAAGACTGTCGGACTCGTAGCACCGGTTCTCAAATAGTCGCCTTGATGTTTAGTTGTACAATAATTTTGAACCCACACCATTGATCTGTTCTTCGATTCGATGAAGGAAAGGAGGTGTGTGATGAAATGTCCACGTGACGGCTCGCGACTAGCAAGAGCCAAGATCGACGGTATTCGACTCAAGAAGTGCCCAGAATGTGCAGGAATCTGGCTCGACTTTCATGAGTTGGAGGCAGTCTGTGGGCTGAAACTTGCCGATGTCGAAAGTCATCTTCGGGAGGAGGTTGATGAGATAGTCAACAACACCGACGCGGTCGCAGGTTATATGCGGTGCCCACGGTGCCCCAACGGTCGACTGCAACAGATAACTTACACAATCTTGCGGCCGGTTAGGATTGATCGCTGTGATCAATGCTTAGGGTGCTGGGTCGACCATGGTGAATTGGACGCGATCTTGCAGGAAAAGCAGACGCTCGATGAAGAATTATCGATAGCACATTTGCGGATGTTATAAATGGTGCCCCTGAGGTTTTGACTGCTAGCGTGGGGCCTTCTGTCTGCCACGAAGGCCGGTACTAACACTTCCTAGGGTTTTCGGTATCTGCCGCTTGGCCAGAGTTGCATGGATGTCCACATTGACAGCATATAAGGCTGAGATTGAGGGACTACGTGGTACTTCGAAATCTGGCACCTAAGAGAAGGAGGGACAAAATCATGTTCACTCACAAAACGTTTGTACTTTCAATTTCAATCATCGTATTGGCTATTTGCTCAACGGCGTCAACGCAACAGCAAAGTGACGAGACAGTTGATCGTGTCTCCCCGGCACCATACAACTCCCCTTCCGAAAACATGCCAGAAGACAATCTCTCGGTTGCTTACGCCCGCGCCTGTCTAAGACTTGCCAAGGCAGAGCTTGCAGAGGCTCGAGAACAGAATCGTATGGTCAAAAAATCTGTTACAGATTACGACATCACACGACTGATTATGCAAGTTCGATTGGCTGAACAGAATCTGTCTCACGCGGAGCAGGGCTCAGACTTTAGCCAATCGATAAAAGGACACGTAGAATTACAGTCACAATTGGCAGACTATGACCTCAAAGCAGCGGAAGAATTGCGGAATAAGAATGAGAGGCTGATTACCGATGCACAGATTGAGAGACTACGGAGTTACGCGGAAGTATGCAGATTACGTATGAAGTTGACTTGTGACCCTGTGAGTGCTTTGGCACTTGTCGACCACTTGCATTGGGAGACACATCGCTTGAGCGAAGAAGTCTTGCAACTCAATCGGCGCATTGCTCGTCTCGAAGAATCAACGAACCGTTAACTGGCAGCTGTGAATAAAGCATTTTTCTCTAACTGAGAGGCGAGGCTGCCTGGAGAATAGAATTGCACTATCAAACTAAGATGTGGCATATGTGCCGCTTCGCCAAAGCCTACATACAAATAGCAAATCTCGAAAACTCGCGCAGAGGCTACGAGGCAATTCGCAATTCGTCACCCAATTCTCATAGAACTATCGCAAGATAAAGAGTCTCTCATGCAGATAGCATTGGTTATCGCTATGTTTGGGGTGGCTGCAATCGCCGTCACTGCCTGGGCGTGGCATCGTCGGAATATGCCGGTGATCGGTGCGTTGACCGCGTTTTTTCTAGGACCATCCTGGGGAGCGTTCTTATACTCGTTGGTATTTTGCACGGACGGGTCGCCGGATGCCTGGGGCCTGCTCGTAGGCTTCAGCCTTGGAATCGGCGGATTATATGTGGGAGTCCCAGCCGGGTTGTTTCTGGCGGTACTGCAGATCTTTGCTCGAATAGGCCGTCGTTATTGAGGCAACAGTGAATAATGGCAAATGACGACTGTTTTTCGGAGCTTTCTTCTCAGGCAAAGCTCTCGGGAGAGCCCGCGTCGATCTGCTACGCCGTGGATGACACAAGTTAGCGTTGCGCCCACATGTCGAATCGCAATTTGCAAACAACCGCCAGTATCCTGCACGCTGAGGTGAGACACACCGACTGTAATCCGGCATAGCAGAAACTGACTGAGGGTGACCCATCCGACCGGAGTTGCGTCCGACTCGAACTTGCAGAGTTCTTGTCGGGGATTTCTGACCTCTTATAGCATTTCACTAACCCCTTCGAGCTGACGGGTGATGCAACCTCGCTCATTTTGTAGGTCACCGAACTGAAGGAGGTCGTGCAACCGCAGCGAAATAGAAAAGTAGAAAATTGCGGTTGGTGTGTTAACCGCCGACTTTATCAACTTGCAGCTTTTCCGAGCGGCTGCACCAATTGAGAAAGGCGACCCAGGGCCGCTTGGACGGACTCGCCCCAGCAAGCAAGATGTGCCTAACTCTCGAATTCCAGCGATAACGAGTAAGCACCCAGCCCATCGCCGCCATCAGCAGCAGCGTCGAATCCGGTGGCTCAGGTACTACAATGTCCGCCAGGGAGACTGTGTTCGAGACCACGTTGCCGAAGTTCAGCTGCCAGTCGTTCAAGTCAGAGGGGCTGAGTGGACTGGGTGATCCACCGCGATGCCAGATTAGGAAGTCATTGCCGTCCACGTCGAGATCACTATCGAAGTCACCGATTAGGCTGGCATTCGAGAGCGCTCCCAACGTTATTAACCCGTCGGCGTAATTGATGTCTAGCGTTTGCTGAACTCCTTGCGGCAAGACGATCTCGGCGAATTGTCCCGTTGGGGTCCCGAACGAACCGCTAAAGAGCGTAAACGACTCTCCCATCAGGGGGACAAACCCGTCCAGGAAGGAGAGTACCAGTGAACCACCGAGTGTGAGGTCTTCATGGACCACAATTTGATCGCTCAACGTGCCGAGCTCGAACCGAACTTCCGAGTCGCTTTGAAGCGTCAAGCTGTCAACGGTTAAGACGCCGGGACTCGTACCGGGAGAGAAAATTCCTCCGGTGAGGACGTTCACTCCACCTTCGATGGAACCGGTGCCGCCCAGGGTTGCACCGCCAAGAACGACGGCTCCTCCTCTTATCGAGCCATTCACGTTCAGCGTTCCTTGCGCAACGGTCGTGACTCCGTCATAAGTATTCGCACCGCCCAAGATGAGCGTACCGCCGCCGATTTTTGTGAGAGTTCCGTCCGTATCCGCCGGGTTTGGGTCGATCAATTGCCCATCGAAGGTGCCGTCGAGCCCCAGTCCACCAACATTCAGGTGCGACTGCATCAAGACTGTTCCTCCCGTTCCGACGAGAGAACCAATGGAAGTGCCGCCGTAAAACTGGTTGCCAAGCAGGTTCAGGACAGCATCCTGCTGCGTGATAATTGTGGCCAAGTCCGCCTTCGCCCCAAGCGCAAAAGCAAGACGCCCTCCGGGGGCACCGTTCAGCCCAGCGCCAACCAAGATCGTACTCGCTCCGGCATTGGAAGACTCCTGTCCGAAGGAAACAAGTCCTCCCAAAGTTCCCGGTCCACTGCCGCCTTCAATGACGATCTGGGCGTTACCGGCCGTTGCGTTCGCGGCAAAATTCAAACTTCCGGCCACACCTCCCCCGCGGACGGTGATCGTCGACTGGTCGGCCGAGACGGACGAAACCCCTGGGAAATTGATCCCACCGTTGAACGTCCCTGTCGCATTGCTGCCGATGTCGATATTTGCAGACCCGGCGGTCGTGTAGTCGAAAAAGTTGAGGACGCCCGTCGAACCCACGTCGATGTCGCTGTTCTGTGCCGTCGAGGTAGCATAGAACTCAATGCTGCCAAGTGCTCCCGGCATAATCTCGAGGTGTGCATTGCCGGCAGAGGCCTCGTGGTCGAAACGGATGACGGAAGAAGCACTGCCAGGAAACATGCGAAGGTTACTCTGAGCGGCATTGGAATTGTCATTAAAGTAAACTGCCCCACCGAAGCCGACCGTCACCGGTTCAATGTCGATCGTGGCAGTGCCTGCTGTGGCAAAATCGTGAAACTCCGTACGACCGGCAGACCAGCCACTGGGATAGTTATGGATCCGTGAGCCGCCAGCGGTTGAATCGTCGAAGAACTGGGTAACCCCCCCATTGGCGAACAGGACGTTTGCGCTTCCATTGTTGTGAATCGTCGCAGTCCCTGCGGTCGAATCATCACGAAACCGCGTTAAACCTCCCAAGAGAAGCGATCCACTACTGCCTTGGTTCGTGATGATCGCATTGCCAGCCGTCGCTACAACGTCGAAAACCGTCGTCCCACCACTGAGTTCTCCACCGGCTACCAAAGCACTTTCATTCGTAATCGTCGACTGAGCTGCCGTCGAATTGTGATTAAAGAATGTCGCTCCTCCCGTACCATCGGCGTAGCTCGATCCATGGTTGACAATCGCTGCGCCCATCGCGGTCGAAAGATCGTTGAAGTGGGTTGTGCCACGATTGTCGGTCGCTTCAAAGCTGCCATCGTTGTCGATCCGAGCGAACATCGCCGAGGCCGCGTTGCTAAAAATTGTTTGTGCCCCGAAACCAGACGCCGTTTCTCCCAGAGGGAGTGAGACGCCAATTCGCCCTGCGCGATTTCGTAAATTCGCGCTCCCTGCAGTGGAACTATTCTTGAAACTCAACACCCCGCCGAAGGCTCCGTCACCGCTGCCACCAGTCAAATCAAACGACGCCGTCCCGGCCGTTGCATTGTTGAGAAAATCCACCCGGACGATCCCGTGGCGAATGAGGCCCAGTTCCTGGCCCACCTGCTGAAGCACGGTGACGTCCCCGTGCAACTCGTAGTTGAGGTTGCCCGCCGAGGAACTGTTGCGAAAGATCATGTCCGCGCCTGCGTCAGGCAGCAACGTGGCCGCCGCGGACGGATCGTCTTCAAACGATTCCAACACGATCGTTTGTGGAACCGCAGAACTTGAGGCAAAGCCAGGGCCGGTGATTTCGGTTATGGTTCGCAGTCCAAATCGTAGTGTGTAAGACGGTGCACTTGCAGTAAACGAAATGGAATTGAGAAACTGCGTCTGGGGAAAAATCCCGCCGGCATCCGAATACTTGATTTCGACATCCGTCTGCGAACTCGTGTCGAACACGATATTGTCCCCATTAGTCGGCACCGCGGCAGGCGACCAGTTCTGGGCATCGAGCCAAAGGTTACTGACTGCGCCGGCCCAAGTCGTCGTTTGTGGAAACACATTCACGGTCCAGCCCATGTCCAGCAGCATTCCCCGCTCTCTGGGAGTGAGTGAACGCGTCAGCTGTCCCGGAGACCCGAACGGCGTCATCAGCACCGTCGTATAGGTTGCCTCATCCAGATGCGAGAGAGTCGACCCAGCGAGATACGGATTCGGAGCATAGATTTTGGGAGCCATGCCGGCATTGCCCAGCACTCCATTGGCACCACTCCAAAAGAGATTGTCGCTGGTAAGATTGACCGCTCGCGCGGCAGTGCTCATCGTATTCAGCGGAGTCCCAAAAGAGCCAACCGTGATGAAGCCGTCGTAGATAGAAGGGCTTTCAAAGATGTCGCCATCTTCAAGAAAGTGGGTTGTGAAACCAAGTCCATGAGTCATCTCGTGCATTGCCACGCGAATGAGGTCTTGCTCTGTCGAGGAGGGCGACCCGTCGAGTCCCGTATAGAACGAGACGGTCGAGTTGAAGCGAATTTTGATATCATGGGCAAAAACATTCAGATCCTGTCCCAAGAGATGATTCGCCAGGGCAGATGGATAGGCCCGGTTTGCCAGCAGACCGTCTGGCTCATCAATCAGCGTATCCGAGGAAGTCGAGGCATTGGTGGTCGGGCCCAAATTCTCAAAGACGGCTCGTACGGTAATCACTTCCCCTTCAAAACTTGGAATCAGATAGCTGCCCAGGATCTGCCCAGCCCGTTCCATCGCGGCGCGGCGATTATCACCTAGGATGGGGTCCCAGAAACCTTCGTCGGGAGCATCGTCGTACGTAAACTGAAAGGGGATCGCCTCAGCAATGCTGATCACTGCCATCGCAACCAAGAGACTGACAACGAATCGAAACAAAGCTCGCGAGAAGAAAGCGAGGCCATCAGGCCCCCTCAGCAGAAAAGAACCCATGATGCCGATCTCCCAGGCACACCAGCCCAATGCGGGGCAGCGCGCCCACGAGACGACAACTTCAGGCTGAGGTTGGTAGCGCTCGGGGCAGAATGATTATCTTAACCCCTGGCATGATTTGCAAGAGTCCGCCTTGATCGGATTTAGAAGTCAAGCTCCGTACCCATGAGTCCCACTCTGACATTTTGGCGTTGAAATGGGGATTGCCGCATTTCATTTTTTATTTGCTATTTGCATCACCATCCGATGCGATGGGATACTTTTGTCTTCCGTGCATGAATGCGTGACCTTCTCAAATGGCGACTCAAACTAACGTCGGTGATTTCGACCAAAAACAATTCTTGGTTATTCATCGTGCTCGTGGGTGCACCACCGAAGCGGCGAAAGACTCTTGCAACTTCCAGCGGTCTACCGTCGACAAGGACACCTCTTGCAGTTCACCGAACTTCTTGGCCGCTGAAGTTGGACCAACTCATCGTTCCACATAAGTCATCGTCAAAAAAAAGAGAACTAGTCCGGTCCGAATGTCTGCCAGGCGGTGGACAGGTCGTAAACTCGCTGCAGCCCGAACCATAGTGTTTGCGTACCCGGGCGTGTCGATTGTCGGATGACGTAGCCTCCTAGCGAAGCAATCATGCGGATCATCTCATTCAATGGCGGTGGGGTAGATGGCGGATTCGCTTTGCGAATCGTCATCCACACCGACTTCCACTCGCTCGGTTCGAAGATCAGCTCACAACTTAGTTCTGGACACTCGCTTCCCAGTCGCGATAGATACATCACCTTCCAAGCGATAATGGCGTAGACTGCCAAACAATTGAGGATTCGCTCTAGTGTCTCCAACTGACGATCTTCTATCCGACAGCCGCTCTTCAGCGTTCGAAAATAGATTTCAATTTGCCAACGAATGCAGTAGTAAGCAATGATTTGCCGCACTTGCTGGACCTCTTCGATCGGAAGTGTTGTCGCGAGCAACCATTGGATCGGTGCAACGCCATTTGGGGGATTGGATTCTTCGGCGAGGACGAGGTTTAACGTGACGTCGGACAGTTTGCGATTGCGACCTGCTCGATACGGAGGACGCACCGTCACGGTGGTGGCTCGGACTTCTAGTTCCGCAAGGCGTGCCTCGCGTGATTCGTGACGTTTGCGCTTATTCGTGGGCCGTTTCGTGGTGCGACCACTGACGTTCACGCTACATTGATACAGACACTTTGTAGCGCGAGCCGCTTCTAGCCACGTCACCTCCGTGTCCACCGTAATCCGCTTCTTGCAGGCACGCACTAATAAGTGCACCTCGCCACTTGAAGTTGTTCGTGGTTCGCAGTACAGTTCATAAACGTCCGCTTCACTGTCGGCAATGCAGACACAAATCGTCTGGGGACAGGTGTCGGCAACTTCGCGCGCTGCCCGCAGGCCTTCGATCCACCTATAAGTTTCTTTTTCTTCGATGGGTGTCTTTCGTACCCAGCGCCCCTTTTCGTTCGTGGTCATTTTCTTGATCTTGCTACGAGTCCAACATTTCTGCCAGGCGATGCCGAGGGGCAAGCCGTGTTCATTAAAGGCAACCAACGGGTGAAAGAAAGCGCCAAGACGAGTATGGTATTCCAGAGGGCCAGCCCCGCGGACTTGCTGCTTCGGTCGGGTCAAGTCGAGATCTGTCGTATCCTGGACTAACAAGGCAACCTCGGCTTGAGAAACTCTTTCCCGTGTGGCCTCGATATGCGGCTTGAGGATTCTTTCGGGCGAGACCTTGTCATTGTCGAAGAAACGATAAGCGGCTTCCATTTCCGCTCGACCATGGGTGGCGGCGGGGACGCTCATGTTGGGCTTCGCGCCGAGCGATTCAATGACCTTGCCCAGCCGTATGGTCAACCGATGGTCGCCAAGCTTGGCACCGCGAACTTCGTCTCGTAGCGAAACGGACATCGGGGACCTCCATGAAAGAAGCAAAGAAAAGTAACGTGCTTCTCAACACAGTCCCTCGAAAATGACAAGCCAAAGAATCATTCGCAGCCAAGCTGATCTGGGCAAGGTCGATAGCAATACTATCACGAGACGCTGGTATAGCAGTGCATGCGAGACTTGTGTGGAACGATGAGTTGGACCAACTTCAGCGACTTTCGACTCGCAGAAACTGATGGAGGTGACGGAGACCTCTGCAGTAGCGCCATCACATCGACAACGGGCAAGCGTTGGGTCATGGATCGCTTGCGCGGGCGAGAATTTGAGCGTAATGAAGGATTCGTCTATGCACCACATTTAGAATTGCCTCACTACAATTGAACGACGTCTATTCTCAAGTTGGCAGCCTTGCAGTAGTAAAGAAAGTTGGCATGTCTACTGCAGGAACATCTCCCGCTGACGCTCTTGGGCGAGTCGATCTTTGATGAGGTCTACGAAGCGTGCCTCTTTCTCAATTCCTAGATATCGACGCCCCAATATTTGAGCAACGCGAAGCGTGGTACCAGTTCCGCTCATGGGGTCGGCGATGAGGTCACCGGGGCGGGTTGAGCAAAGCACAATCCGCTTCAGCATTGCTTCCGGCAACTGGCACGGGTGGCCTTCCACTCGTTCAGAAGCATTGCCCACCAGCCTAGGTATCTCCCAGACATCGTCGGGCACACGAGGTCCGGCCGCCCGCTTGTCACCACTGAGCATCCGCTGCGACGGGACACGAATCTCGTCAGTAAAAAACGGGGAGAGTTTTTCGTCCATCACATGATAAAACAGATGCCGGTGCCCACTCGGATACGAGGTCTCACGATATTGCCCAAACGTCTCCCGCCAGATGATGCGATTACGACGCGGCAAGAGTTTCGAGAGCATGATTCCCATCTCGTCCGCCCATTTCTCGGGACACAAGAACCACAAGCTTCCCGTGGGAGTGAGTCGTTCGACAGCAAGCTGTGCCAGGCGTTCCATCTGACGCAGATAGATTTCTGGTGGCAGGCGGTCGGCCTGACTGCCACTGCCATAGTCCAGGCCGATATTATATTGGGGGTCTATAAATAGGCATTCTACGCAGCCAGACGGAATTGTAGGAAGCAACTCATAACAATCCCCGTGCAACACTTCGGACAACAACTCTCGGCTGGGGAGGGTAGGGGGGGTATCAGGTGTTGGCTCTGTATTGTCTGGGATTTCAGTAGGTTGTGAGGGTGGTTGGAGACCAGCGCTCCAATCAGTCTGGGTCTCACATCCGGTCTGCCCCAACGGTTCGCGGTTTTGAACAAGTTCCGGAAAATCTGCCGCGTTGTTGTTTTGCCACTGGAGGGCTTCGCGGATCTCATCGAGCACATCTCGTAGGACACGCACTTCATCGCGTAGCGAATCGACTGCCGAGCCTAGTTCTGTTTCGTCTCTGCGAGGTTGCCGGCTAAGCATGGTCCTCCCTGCTAGGAGTGTCTGGAGTACTGCGAATCTTACTGGCAGCTTCTTGGGCCGTCGTTTCCGCAAGTCCCCCTGAGCTGACCAGGTAGAACTTAGGCCGCTCGGCAGGGGAGAGAATCACGTTGAGTTTGTCCTCACCGCTCCAGTATCTGATGACAGCCCGGGCATAGGTCGCCTGGCCCGCTGACTCACATTCCATCGCAAACAAGTGTGTGCCATGTTCTCTAAGAATCCAGACCATCAGTTCGTCTGGGTGAGCTTCTAAAATCGAAAGGTCATGCTGATAGAGGTCATTTTCAAAGGCGGCAGGCCAGCCAACCCGCACGGCTTCCGCGAGCATCGCTTGCAAGCGTGGGTCAGGTGACAAGAGGGCCTCGCGTTTCATGGTCGTATCAGGCCCGGGGAGGCTAGCAGCGTCGAGTGGTTGTGTTGAGGTTTGCTGAATCATGCCTGCTCCTGTTTGCTTTTCTTAGCAAGCAAAGCCCCCAAGATGTCCGCTGCCGTTTTCTGAATCAGCTCCAGGGAGGAGGATAAAACCTTGGCGTCTCCTTGATAGAGCTGGATGTAGTCACTGGCATGACTGCCACAATCAAGTCCAACGGCACGGCTCACGACAAACGCCACAGCCTCGGCCTCTGTTTCGCGTTGAATCTTGGTAGTCGAGGTTCGTTTGTCAGCTTTGTGTAACTTTTCGTGTGCGTACTCGTGGACCAATACCGAAAAATCCTCGGCGGCTGAAAGGCCGGGTCGAATGGTGATCGAGCCACCCCGCGACACCCCTTGGGCACCTCCGGCAATTTCTGCGTACTCCAGCTTAATATTTCGCTCGGTGACCAGCTCTCGCAAACGAGCCAGATGGTCTCCGGGGTCACCACGTATCGCAGCAAACTCTGCGAGCGGCTCGCCGTCGGTTTGCGAGATGTCAAACACTCTCACTACCTTGAAGCGAATACGAGGGGCGTCCTCGCCGTCAGCGGACTCGTTCTTGGCTCCAAAAATCATCGGAGCAATAATGCCAATTCCCTTTTCGCCCTTCATGACGTAGCGGCCCAGCTTCTTCCAGGCGTTAAAACCCGCCAAGTGGGTGGCGTCCGGCCGCTGGAGACAAATCAGCATCACATTACTAAAACTGTAGTTGGGAAAAGTTCCCATCGTCGCGAGTAATTTGACCAGCGTATCACTTTTTCCAGCCTTGAGGTCGCTTTCCAAGTCCGACAAGGCATCCCCTGCCAGCTTGAGAAACTCAGCCCCGGTCTTGGCCAGCGGCAAGTCACTGGGTGCTGTCAGGTTTTCTAAGTCGAGTTCCTGGGGTGCGGACTCGCAGACCGTCATGCTTGGTAAGCCGGCATCTTCGCGGTATGGATGTTGTTCGTTTCTCATAAATGTTTACTCCCTTTCAATCGTTAAAATCCGTGTGCGAACGCCCGTTTCTCGAAATGCTTCTCTTCCTTGAAAGGCATCTTCGGGGAGCGTTTCGGTTTCTCCGCCGACCTCAGCGAGCCACTCGCGAAACGCGGTACTCTGTTTGTCAGAACGAAAAAACGGTCCTTCAGAAATCACTGAGACAAGCCGTCCGCCTGGCGTGAGTAGCGAGTAAGCGTGCTGGATGTGCGTCATGTCGGAACCGTTTTCAAACGGCGGATTCATGACGATCCGGTCGTAGGTTCCTTGGTGCTGGAGAAAATCTCCCAACTCGACTGCATATCCCTTGGTAGAGAGCACGTCTGAGAGCGACCGGTTGTATTCAATCGCCACCAGCTCAACACCTGGGCATTCTGCTTGGAGGGCGTCGAGGATGTCTCCTTTGCCGCAGGAGGGTTCCAGTACTTTGTGTTGGGCTTCGACCTTGGCCAGCTCCAGCATTCGCTCAATGACAGGCCTCGGCGTGGGAAAAAATCCGGGTAGCTTTTTACCGATGAGTTCCCGCTCGGCAATCTGAACGGGGGAGTCGCCGCGTGCTTCCCCGCGATGACCGAGATATTCCCTCAGGGCTGCTCGCAGCTGATGGATATCCGTGATGCCGGCACAATTGAGCCGCTGGTATTTTTCCAGCGAGGAGGCGACCCGTTCGGTATCAACGCCCACCGCTTTAGCTCGCCCCACAAAATCAGAGAGGGCCCCAATGTCATGCTCGCTCTGGAAGGTGACATACTCCTCCTTTTCGCGCGCGAGCCGTTTTCGCATTTTCTCAGCGGCCTGTTTGACTCCTGTTTGCTGGCGGCAATCGCGTACCAGGTCTTCCAAGTGGCGTTTATAGATCCATGGAAACGGATACTCTGCAAACCGAATCGTGGCCGGTCCGATCGGTTCCTCTTCCAGGGGGTCGAGTCGTCTCCCCTGCAGAAAAGTAGTTTCACCCTCGGTGCGTTGTTCGGCACGAACACGGGCCCACTTGGCGAGATACAACACGGCGTCGAGTGTCTCGACATGCGTCTTGTGACGGATGCCATCGAGATACTTGGCCTCTCCGCGTGAGAGGGCTTCGGCAATCGAGTGCAGGGTGCGTGACATGGCCTGGTCCGCGTAGCAGCGTCCTCGGACTCCGGCTTGGATATCGGAGCGTCTGGGCGTGTTCTGCAAGGCTTCCTTGCTTTGTTCCAGCGACGCTGCAGCCCGCGAAAATAGTTCCTGGGCCAGTTCATGGAGCCGCTCAGCAGCCGTTAGTTCCTGGCGTTCTTTTCTCGATTCCAAGACATCCGTCCGGTCGGCGTCTTCCTTGAGCAGTGAGCAAAACCGCTCCGCTTTTTCCAGCTCCAAAAACTGAAAGCCCGCATCCGTCTTCTTGAAACTCGAGAACCAGCCTCCCAGCATCTTGGCTTTACGATTAAGTTCGTTGAAGGCGTCTCGCTCGACGCGCGTAGAAAGTTGCACTATCCAGAGCGGGCATTGGCGTTTGTCATGAAAGCCTTCCTTCAGCTGAAACTCGATGGCGTGCAGCTCCTCGCTTTGAAACTTACTGACGCAGTTCGGAGCAGCTTCAGCACGAACCTTTCGCGTCATGTCGGCACGCAAGCGGTCGTAGAGGGCAAGTTGCTCATCCGTGAGTTCCTCTTCTCCTTTCTCCCGCAGAAAGGTGTGAAACTCTAAAAGCGTTTCTGGATTTTCCAGAGCCTTTTCATGTTGCTGAGTGGCTGCTTGGCGTTTTTCAAATTCCCGGGCGTACTCTCCAGCGCTAACAGCTCGGACCTTCTTGGCGACGGCCTCCTGGTAGGTCTCGCCACTCAGAGGGCTGTAAGAGACACTTCCCTCCAGCACAAAGGAGGAAAGCATTTTGGAGACGACGTGGGCGGCGTTCTCCTCCTTGGTCGAGCGTTTGGCACTCCAAGAGCCAAAGCGAGAGGCCAGCACGGCAAGTTCCTTGGCCTTGAAGCGAGAAAGTAGTTCTCCCTGCAAACTATCCTGGCTGGCATGCAGCTGTTCAAACAGCTTGTGATAATCTTCAAACGGGACGCTTCCGGCGTGAAACTCCCGGTAAAACGTCTTAAAATCATCAAACGTGAAGGGCAGAAGTGGAGGAGCCGGTGCTGGAACACGGTCGGCTTCTGTAAGCCCTGCTTCGTGCTTGAGATTCGCAGCTGTGATGCTTTCCGAAAGGGGGCGACCCTTGGTGGGCCGCTGGGGATTAGTCTCTACAGCAGGATAAATCTCGCCCTTATAGAACCAGATGCCATTCTTGCCACCGGGGAATTTGACGCAGACTTCTTCTTTGGCGTGACTAATACCGACCACCTGGCCGAGTTGGGTATGGTCTTTGCTAAAATAGGCTTCCACATGATCAAGGCGTTTGATGATGAACCGATGGCTGGGTCCGTCGATGTCATCACGGATGCGGTCGACAGTGATGGTATCTCGGTCATGCAGGAATTTTGCCTCGGGCCATTCATGGTGAGGAATTCCGCCGTAAGTGAGTTGCCTCTCGGGACGGACCAGCGGCAAGGCCTGCCTGGCTTGGTTCGCCGGTGGGGGCTGGGAAGTCGTTTCAGCGACATGCTGCACTTCAGCACGCACGGGCGTTTCAAAATCGAGCGTTCGTTGTTGGTACATCATGGGTTGTTTGTTCTCCATCGGTTTCTCTCCGTTATTAAATGCGGTCGTTGATTCGACCACACAAAACTTCAGCCACGGCAAGTCAAGGGGAAGTCTCGCCACAGGCGAGCAGCAGCGAGTCCACGAATGCTTTTGCGCTCGCGGCCCTTGACGCCGTGGTATCATGAAAAGTTGTCGAAGAAGAATCATTCTTCCATCGACATCACCAGGAGAGAGGCGTTCTTAGAGAGGATAATACTACGGAAGAAATCGCTACTCAAACTTGAGCAGGGAACTATTCGGAGCCGTGTTTCTTGAGCAAATCCGCAAAGAGGGTAGGGGAGCGGTGAAAATTCGTCTGCTCCAAGGCGGCAAAAGCATCTGCGAGAGAGACCAACCCGGAGTTGGCGGCGTCGACGAGGACGCCCAGGATTCCGGTGACGAGGAAGCCTTGGCTGCGCGCGAAACGAACGGCGGTTCTTTCATCGATGAGCAGGACGGTGGCCTGGAGATCGCGGGCCAGGGCGATCGCAGCGGCTTCGCCCGAGTCGAGAGCGGCAAGTTCGTCGGCGATGTGTTGCGGGGCGAGGACTTCAACCCAGGCGGGGAGCGCGGCGGCCCAACCTTGGACGGATTCTGGTGAGTGAGGATGAGAGAGTTCGTCGAACACAGCCGGAGGAATGAATACGCGGCCGTAAAGCTGCTGAAGCAGCGTTTGTTGCCCAATTAAGATGAGATAACAAAGGGGGGAGGTGTCGGAGACGACAATCATCGTCTACGTCTCTTGGTTGCGGAGTTCGGCGAGCTGCTTGGCCTCTCGGAATATTTCGTCGACCGTCGGCAAGTCCTCGGTGACATTCCAGCGATTGAGCACGTCGTTGACCTCAAAGCGGGTCATACCAAGAGCCGTGGCAAGCTGGTGCTTGGTGATCCGCTCCTTGCGGTAGAGATCGACCAGGAGTGCCTCCTTGGCCAGTTGATCGAGGTCAGCGATTTCTCGCCGGAGCGATTCTTCGAGGGTGGGGGGGAGTTCAATGCAGACGGACATAGGTTTGATTCCTTTTGAACAATTATAGCACGTCAAGAACAGCGGAGGCAAACGCCCTTCAGGAGGACTTTGCGGTGTTAGACAAGTTTCGTTGACTGGGATCCTACTTGGGTGAAATCCGTGGACAAACTGTAAAACTCTCCCTCCGGCAGAAAAGCAGAGACACTCACCAAGGAGGCAATTTCAACGATTTCGGGAAGCACTTGGTAGTAGAAGCCGACAGATTCAATTTCGAGATAGCGAACCTCCGGCGGATGTTCACTCAGGGGGGAGGGGGTCGATTCCTGATGACGGGTTTGAATCGCCTCCTTGATGGCGGGAACCAGGCGTCTGGGTTCGAAGCGGCAGTCGCGGGCGAACTGGTCGAGCCTTTCTGGCATATGTAAGAAGACGCAAGCAAACTGTTTGCCGGCGATGTCTGGATGGATAGGTTTCATAGTTTCCTCCTGGGGTTAAAAGTTTTCATGGGGCCACCCAACTTTTATCCCAGGAGGGCGGAGCCTTGCGGGGCCCAAGCATGACAGTGCTGGGGAGGGCAGGGGGCATGACAGGCTCTGCCTGGCGTGAGACGTGCCCCCAAGCTCAAGGATGGGCCTTGCGGCGAGCCGCCACAGAAACCCCAGAGAGAACTGCGGGGCAAACAGTTCTCATGCAATCTGTCAGGAAGGGAGTCGTCCGAGGAGACGATGGACTCACGGAATGGACCTCGGAAACAAATCCTGTGGTGCGGATTGACAAGGGGTCATTCCAGTTCTGTGGTGAATTCGGCCAGGAGATCCTGGGTAGGCTCGAAGATGGCTTGGGAGCGGGTTCCCACGATGTCCCCAACTTTCACGAGTTGGGGGAGGAGTTGGTAGTAGAAGAAAAAGTCGTCGATGTGGAGTTTCCAAATCGGGCGAGGATGGTTGTTGTGGTGTAACGCTTTGGCCTCGTCGTGGCGGGTAAGAATTGCTGCAACGATGCGTCCCCAGAGCGTATCTCCCTCGATGCCTGCTTCACCCTGGGAAAAGTGATCGAAGGCAGCATTGAGTTCGTAGATACTCTGGATGAGCTTGTTCTTGATGGCGGGCTGGATGGGTTTCATCGTTCTCTCCTTGGGTAAAAAAGTTTTCAAGAGACGACAAACTTTTACCCAAGGAGGGTGGAACCGGGCCTGACGAAGAGAACAAGCTGCGTTGCAGGGGAGGGGGGAAGGATGGTCACTGCTTGGGGTGAGACGCTCGTAGCGAGCCTCCCGGATACTTTGGAAAAGAGGCCAATGGCGTGCAAAATAGGACCTCATAGAAAAACTATTCTCAGGAAGCCCTCGTCTCGCAAGAAACTCAGTCTCTCAGGAAACTAAGGCGGGGCGAATTTCGACCTCGTAGCAACTCGGACAAACGCCGATATGGGTAAACCAGTCTTGCTGGCTGATATCCTTCGGAGAGAGATCGGCTGCCTGCATAGCATCGCGATACTCTTCGATCTCATCCACAGAAAACCAATCTGTGGGCAATGCCTCGACATGATCGTAATCGTCGCGGTCACAAAACATACAAACTAAGCGTATTTTTTCCATCGGAAACTCCCTTCGTAAAAAGGCCGCTAACCCATAACGGGAGGGCACAGAAAAAAACCTTGTGGAATGCACGCCACCGGCTCGCACTGTGGCCCAGAGGGCGACACTACGAGCAGATGGTTTCCATGAAGGGAAGTCCCAGCCAACGGTATCAGGAAAACAAGGACTAAGCTAGTTTTGGCAAACAGTATTTGATTTTCGCGTGCGGGGCATGCTATACGAAACGTTAGAGGAGCCCAAGGATTGGCTCTTCGACTGTTTGTTGGTCGTAAAACGCTTTGAAGCAGTGTTCCGTCTGGGAAACACACCCGGTAAACTGGTCACCAACCAGCTCAGGGAATAATGGGGTTAACCTTCCATTTTTGTGTTTCGCCGGTAGCGCTGAGTACGCCGAGAGGTGTTCGCTCAGTTCGAAGGAGGCTTCGTGAAGTAATCTCAAAACCGCTCGCTCCCTTTGTAGGGGAGAGAAGACGCTTGAAGTAATCTCACGATTCTATCCGATAGTGATTTTCTTGCCCCCGGTGCGGGGCGATACAGAAAAACTTGTAGTGGTGTTCTGCTACAAGCCGTCAGTTTTCAAATTGGTGTGACGACTGTTTCATCAAATCCATACGCGGGGTGCGCAGGCCTAGTGCGGCGTACAACGTTGTCCAGTGTCGGGAGCCACAAGCCTGGTGACAGGCTGTGCCGGAACGTGACGGTTTCGGGTACCGGGGTAAGTCCTCGGACGTGAATAGCTCAACGATTCAAAAGGCCCGCGAGGGCCTACTGGTAAGTGTTTGGAGAGTCGATTGCCAAAGATGTTCCAAGGCTGCCATAGCAGACTTGGAATGGGGACAAGCGGATGATTCATCGGTAAGGGGAGCCTCTAGTTCCGTACCCTGAAAGCTCATAGCCCATTGCCATCATGCTGGAGCAGTCTCGTGGAGCACTCATTTACGCACTTATGTTCCGCGAGAACGTGCTGCTCTATCCGATCAACCCCAAGCAATTGGCTAGCTATCGAGAAAGCTATCCCGGGGGTGGCAAGAGCAATCCCACGGACGCCATGTATCTGGCGCGGATGCTATGTGAGCGAATCACAACGTTGAAAGCCTGGAGGCCTGACGACGAAGATACGCGGCTGATCGCCAACTTGTCCCAGCAGCGACGAAAGATCGTGGACGGTCAAACGAAACTACGACAGCAGCTAATGGCCGTCTTAAAATCCTATTTCCCGGTCGTTTTGGAGCTTTTTGGCAAGCAGCACCAGCTGCCCTTGTTGCTCAGTGTGCTGTCCCGCTGGCCCGATCCTCGCGAGCTCCGTCGCGCCGATCGGCGACTCATTCGCCGCGTCCTTTGTGATCATGGCGTACGCAACGAACAACAGCAGAAGGAAATCATCGAACGTATTCGTGCTGCCCACTTACTGACCCGAGATCATGCATTGATCACTCCCTCGGCGATGGCGGCCAAGCTCTTGGCCAGCCAGATTAAAGAAGCAAAGAAGGCGATCGAGGAGTTCGACGCCGCGATTGACAAAGCGATGAACCAACATCCCGACGCGCACTTGTTCACAAATCTGCGTGGTGCTGGTTACGTCCTAGCGCCACGCCTGCTCTGCGCGTTTGGCTCTCAGCGCGACCGCTGGGAGGATGCCGACCAACTGGCGTCGTTCAGCGGGATCGCACCTGTGACGAAGCAGAGCGGCAAGCAGCGACACGTCCACCGGCGATTCGCTTGTCCCAAGTACCTACGGCAGACCTTCCACGAGTTTGCCGAGTGTGCGCGTCGGTATTGCCCGTGGAGCAAGGCGCGATACGACATGCTTCGCGACCGCGGCATGAAGTGATCTTCGAGGGCTACCCACCAATCGATCCGAAAGCGAAGTACCCGATTTGCCTGGAAGGCGAGCGTGCCTGCCCGCCTGAGGATGTCGGCGGTCCCTGGGCCTATGCTGAGTACCTGATGGTAATCTCTGATCGGAAACACGAACTCCACGAAGATTACATGGAGTGGCGAGGCCCTTTCGATGCCGAAGCCTTCGATGCCAAGAAGGCCACGCGGCAGATGCGAAAGCGATAAAATTGTCCGACGGAGAACTGAGGCTGACCAGAGCATTGGCAAAATGATGACGCAGGCGGGCTTGAGTCAATGTCGCCGAAGTCAGTGCAAGCGAATGAGTGCTTCATTACGTCGAAGCGGGCCGGGGGTCCAAGGAGGATCATATCCGGCCAGGACGGTCTCGCCGTCCCCGACTAAGCCTTTCTCTTTCATCCAATTCCGCAGTTTGTCTTCAGCCGCGGCAATCGTTTTGCTATCCATTCGTCCGGCGAACCGGATGACCGCAAATTTTCCTCCTGCCCGTTTTCGGATCTCCACTTTGTCGTCCGATGGATCGGGAATGGTTTGCTCCGCGACTTGCTTCGGCAGCACAAACCCCATCTGGCCCTCGGTGTCTGCCGTATCCTGTTCCATGAACACGGGCGTTGTCATCGCGACTTTCTGCTTCAGCTCGTTTTCTCCGCTGATGTAGTCAAATAATCGCATGAAACTGCCGTCGTTGCCTTGAGATCCCTGCTTGATGTCAGTCGTCGCCATCATCAGATCTGGATACTCACGTATCTCAAAGGAATCATCCGATTCGAGCACCGTGTATTCGGCACTTTCGTAGGCGCTTCGTGAAGTCAGCTTCCAGCCGAAATAGACAACCACGACAACGACAGCGGCAATGGTCAGATGAATCATTTTCTTGACGGACATTTTTTGCTCATAAAGGGGGAGAATGCTGACGGTAGTGTTATTCTTACCGTTGGCAACATTTTGGCCAGATTCTTACGCTAAGCTCCACCTCCCCCGCCGAACCGCAGTCAGTGGGAATCACCTCGCTCAGATCAGGCTCCACCGAACTCGCAGAGGCTGGACCAACTTCGGCAGATTCGGTCCGCCTAGACTCGCAGAGTTGTCTCCTAGGCGAAAGCACTTCAGTGGCTTGGCAGAATCCCTCCCAGATGTCGAAGATGCCAACTCAGCGCGTTTGGTTGCAGAGGACTCCGATCATCCATACAGGCAGAGCGCAGCAACCTGCAGGTCAGTAAGCGCAGCGTGGATAGGGAATGACTTGCACCAGGCAAGAGCGACCGTAGAATAGCAAACACGGAAATTAGGTTACCTAGACTAAGCAGTGGAATTCGGTTGCAATCCAAGCCTTAGTGTGCCTGCGGACGCGAGATCGCAAATAGGAACTCTTAGGGTGAAATCACGAAAGCAACTTCTGACGGTATGGGTATTGATTTGTGGTGCACACGCCAGCTTTGCCCAGGACGCTGCCGATCTCAAAGCAACCTATCATACGAAGGCTGATATTCCCTATCGCACTGGTGAAGACCTTTCCAATTACAGCAGAGAACGTTGCCTGCTGGACGTATACTATCCGGACAAAGCGGGCTTCTCGACGATCGTTTGGTTTCACGGTGGTGGACTAACGGGCGGCGAACGTTTTGTGCCTCCGGAGCTAAAATCGCAGGGTGTTGCCGTCGTAGCAGTGAACTATCGATTGCATCCTAAGGTGAAGTCACCCGCGTACGTCGAAGACGCCGCAGCAAGCGTGGCATGGGTCTTTGAGAATATTGAGGAGTTTGGCGGAGATCCAACCAAGATTTTCGTGAGCGGGCATTCGGCTGGAGGCTATCTGACCAGCATGATCGGTTTAGATAAAAGCTGGCTGGCGAAACACAACATCGATGCGAATAAGATTTCTGGGCTGATTCCCTATAGCGGTCATACGATTACGCATCTCACAGTCCGAGCGGAGCGAGGGATCGACGAAAAGCAACCTGTTGTTGACCAGATGGCGCCGCTGTTCCACGTGCGGAGCGACGCGCCGCCGATTCTGTTCTTGACGGGGGACCGCGATTTGGAAATGCTTGGGCGTTACGAAGAAAACGCCTACATGTGGCGGATGATGAAAGTGGTCGGGCATCCCGATGTCGAGCTTCACGAACTGCAGGGCTACGACCACGGGGAAATGGCCTTGCCAGCGCATCCGTTGTTGTTGAGATTCGTGCGGAAACACTCTAATTGAGGTGGGACTGGCAATCGAGATTCAAGGTGCATCGTGGGATAGTTTGCAGAACCAGTTCGCCCCACTTTTGTAGGATCGCGTTTTCATTTGGGCGCAGCGGGTGGACCACCTGGTCGATCCAGGGCCCTAAAGATTCATCAGCGCGGTGGGGTTGGTCCTATTTGCTGGCGATGTCGGTTTCCAAGCAGCCCACCTCACTACTTGATGCCGCTTGCTTTTCCGGCTGGCTCGCTCGGCCTCCGACCACGTGCCGCATGGCCGGATCTACGCACAACCACCCGGCGTCGTTGACATCTTCGTAGCCCGCCAGCCGGCTGGAGATCGACTGACGCAACAGGGGCACAAGCAAGAGCTGCTTGTTGCTACCCAGACGCGAATCGGTCAGGACATCTGCCCCCATTTCGGTGATCTTTTGGGCCTCGTCCAATTCGCGGTGAGCCAACAGACCAGCGTCGCTGGTGACCTTGCTGCCATAGAATCACAGCCTCACCCGACTGTCAAAACCTACCCGCAATTCGTCCTTTTCGGCGTCACCCAGTGGGTGTCACCTTGGCAAGTTGATCGTCCGGAGCCCTGTTTTTCCAGCGTTGGTACAAATCGCGTGCCAAAGTGTGGGAACTCAAATGAGAAATGCGGGCTGAAAAGCGACTCGACGGGAACCGATTCGCAGTTCCCAGCATCGGATAGGCAAAAAATTGGAGAAAATTCACCGTGTGCGAGACACGGGGGGAAGCGCGATGTTAAGCTAGCAAACATTTGAGGGTCAACCCATATGGGTAATCCCGGTCAAGTATGTAGACCAAGAGATTGTCTTCGGCTCTGCTTATCTTATTTGGTGATTGTTTTTGGCAAGATTTTGCTCGGTTGGACTTCACGAGAAAGGACTCAACTTGAGCATGATAGTTCCTACTCGTAGGAAGTCCGCAGCTTACCGAAACCAAGTCAGTGAGAGCGCTATGACCTGCGTTTATTATGTTTCTGACATTTCTCTTGCTAATTGGTAAAACTTTGCGATGAGATGTTTGTTGTTTCTCTGAGTTAGCCTTATTTGAGGGAGAGGGTGTTCCTAATGAAACTAATCTTAGTCAGAGGTTCTTCTTTTTTGGCCATCGCTGTGATGGCAACGCTCACGCACGCAGCCCATCTCTGTGGGCAACTTGGCCAGGAGTGTCTTGTCGATGGCAGCTTCACTACGGCAACTGCAGGAGGCCAGACCAGCAATAGCCCTTGGGTGCTTACCATCAACAAGCCTGACGGAGTTGGAACTTCCGCTCAATTTCAGGGTGGGTTTGCCAATGCTGAAAATGGTTCTGGAGGTGCTGGAGATGGTGGCAACGGAGTTTGGTTTAAGTCTTTTGAAGGTCAGCAGAGTGGAAATACTGCTGAGCCGAAAGCCTTTGCCATTGTCGTACAAACAGCGGTTGTACCAACCGCAGGCGATTACGTACTTCGCTTTGTAGCCGGGCGCGAGGGCAATTTTATGGCAAGCAATTTTTTCACGTCCCTGGGCTCCAGTGGAACCGGCGGTTCGACCTCCGTTGATTTGTTGACTGCCCCGATGTTATTGGGAAACATTGGAGGTGCAGCTTCTCCGGCGCTGGGAGGGAATCCCTTCTCCCTCAAGCTGACAGGCGTTTCTGCAGGCGACACTATCTCCGTTGTAGGCGGAATGGTCAACGGCATGGACTCAACCATTCCCGGTGGACAATCCGCTTTCCTGGACAAGTTCAGCCTGACACGCGTTCCCGAACCCACCAGCCTGGCACTCGTCGGCATGAGTCTCGTTGGTCTCTTGAACATGCGTCGTCGCTACTAATTGGTGTCCCGTCAGTAATCCTAGTTTAACCTCACCCGCCTGATTGCTCCCTGCAGTCAGGCGGGTGTTTTCTTGATCGAAGGCCGGAACGAGGAACACGAACGAAAGAGAAGGACAGTCGTTTCTTGCTGGCAACTCACTTGACGATTAGCGATTGTGCCGCGGAGGTGGTACGTGCTTTGAAAGGGCTCTTGAAGAGGCCGAACCAATTCACGGGCCTTCGTCACCACCTGACCCTGTGGCGAAATCTCCTGAACATCGCGAAAGAAAAAGGCCCGTTGCAGGTTTCCAAGTACACGCCTCCTATGGCAGCCTACTGGACTTCTGAAAAGATTCCCCACAATCGTGCTCTGCTCACCCACGGCACCAAAACGATGTTTGGCTTTGACGAACTCGCCACGTCGGTCGATGAAGAGGCGTAAGAGTAGGCGGCCTACGAAAGCTGCGCTACATGATGTGACCGCCAATGCGATTCACTGTCCGCTCCGCTCCCCTGGAGTCGAAGGAGCGATTGCGTTAATGATGCTGCGAGTTGGCAGGATGCCTTCCAGATCACCCGGCACACATTGAAGGATTGTTGAGTGCATGCGATTCGCCGCAGCTGACTATCTTTACTCTTTCTTCGCGGCCACACGACTGCGGCAGTAGTATGTGGCCTGAGTCACGAAGCACGGAGGATTATACGCTGAGGTCGCTCCACGAATGGCACTGCCGACAGCTTGGTCAGTGGCAAGCTGATCCCACCCAGGATGGGAATCAGATCGTTCATTCCTAATCTCGCCGTGGGTCTTGCCTTTTTTCTTCTGTGAGTGCATCCACTTGTCGCGTTCCTCGTCAATGGATGTGGTGAAGGCTGCTTGGTGCAGGAGACGGGTGCGATAGAGACCCGCAGCAGTAAACCCTCGAGAGCCTTTACGTCGCCACCCTTGTCCTGTCATGTCCGTTGTAGGAACTTGTCTATGGGCGAGCTTTCCTTGCACGTACGCGCACCTAGTCGAGGGCAGCCTTAAACCATTGTCGCTGGATTTCGACTTTAACGTAGCTCGAACAGTTTTCCCTCTTTCCTGAGCCAACTAGCTTCACCTGCGGCCCGGTCAATCTGGGCCTCCAGCATCTCTAGGGTGTAACTTAAGTCTGCATCATTGGGTCAGAATGCTTCCTGGATATCCCGGTCCTCTAGTAGCAGAAATTCCTTTGCATCCTCCCTTTGGGCGAGCCGACTGGTCAACAACCGGGGGAGATGAAGTTTCCCCAGGTGCTAGCCAGTCACGCCGGAGGCTACCCCATTGACTCAGTGTCTTGAGTCTACCGTTGCTTGACCATGGCGAGAATCGCCGCCTTCTCATTTTTCAGAGCGGTCAGCAGCGAAGAGGATTTTCCGAAACAGTTATTGGAGAATAGTTTTTGTAGGTCCGCTTCGACCCGCTCCCATCGCTCCAAAATAAGTGAAGGTTCCAGTCCCGTGCCATAGATCAACTTGCGGTGTAACTCGTCCCCCAAATCTGATATTGGTTTTAAGGCAAGCTCATCGAAACTTTCAAGATCTACCAGAATCCACAGCTGATGAAGGAACTTGCCAGCCTCCCCGAATACGGCATGGTGAGCCGATGAGTACATGGAGCCATTGCACAAAACCGCTTTGCTCTTGACGGCCTCAAATGCTTGCCCATGCTCCTGTAAGTGCGGGCCTGCCGTTTCAACAAATTGATTCAGACGTCTGATTGCCTGCTCGGCAGATACGGCTTTCAGTGTCCCCTTTCTCACCGAGCTAGCGAGTTGAGTCAGCTCTCGGTCAATTTTTTGGATGGCTTCGAAAAGTGAATCGTACCGTTTCATCTCTTCATTCTTTCAAAACCTGAACCGACCGACCAGAAGCAAATCCTGCTCGACCATCACCATTGGTTCCCAAAAAAGTGATTTGTCGAACCAACTTGCTTCACCACCCACATCGACAACACGTAGTCCTTCTCAGCGCGGATCTAAGTGACATGGGCCGCGGAGTGAGCTAGCACCACTTGGGCAGCTTCCCAGCCAAACCGCCTACGGATCTCAGTCGCAGCCGAATGCCGAAGTTGGTTTGTTGCCCAGCGACGTTCCGAACACCACCGTTACAACTCTTGGCATTCTTGAGCAGTCCATTCTACCAAGCCTTTCTTGGGGAGTGTAGGATGCAGGAATACTTGATCGCACGCTCGCTGGATGGCCCGTCGGTAGCTTGAAGTTTTGTCGTGTGCGCCTGCGAACCGCTTGCTCTGAGTTGCAACAGAACTTCCAGGGCGATTGTCGTATTCAATCGGTGTCTGGCGGTTAGCGTGTCTCTTGGCCCGCCAATTTCGCTCGGAGTCGCAGGGACCCAAGCAATAGTTTTCCTTGTCGCAAGCTAGAGAGCGGAGCAAGATTTCTTGGCACTTAGGACCTAGGGGAATCAGTCACTGCATGTCAACGTGCTCGGTCTTGTGCCATTGAGATTGTTAGGTCCAGATTGCATCCGTGCGGTCAATATCGCAAGGGCGGAGCATACAGACTTCTGCGGGCCGCATACCGGCGAGTCGCTGGAGTCACACCATCTCCGCATCGATTTCTGAGAAAAAGGGCAGGGTGGTGCCCACCACGTCCTCGGAGAGGGGTAAGATCTTCTTTGTCTCTTTGGCTCCACTCCGTCCCTGGCGGAGACCGGAGACGGCCTCTAATGCCTGTAATACTGCTGGCGGGATAGTTTCCTCTGCCACTGCTCATTTGAACATCCTCCGGATGCGTCCCACGGAGTCCTTGATAGACTTCCGCGATGGTCCTGCCTGGAACATGGTTTCACGAGAAGCCTTGAACGCCTTGGGGCCGAACTTGGTTCTCACCGTCGCCGCTGGTAACGGCTGTCGAGTTCTCCCCAAGGTCTTGGCGAAGAAGAATCACGTATCACGGATTCGCCAGGAGCGAGTGGTAGGAAGCACGTACGAGTTTGCTCCTTGCGGGTGGTAGGGATCTATGCGATGGCTGATTACCGGAGCCCGCTTGCGATGGCACATGGCTTGGCGGGTGCCTAGGTAGGTTCTATTTCTTGAGCGGACCGGCATACCCCACGTATTACTCTCCCCTTGGCTCGCGCATTAAAAAAGCTCGCCCTGCCTAAGCATTGCGAGCGGTCGCTCCGTAGAGCGTTGCCTGCGAATTTTTCTTCTTGTTACGAAAAGAACCGCAGACTGAGATTGGTTACACTTCTGGCCATTATTGCTATTATGAGCTGATTGTCAAACATTTTTTTAGCGACTTATCTGTTCGAGGATGCCACAGCATGAGTAAGGTCGTTCTTGGCCTGGATGTAGGCCCTCGTTCTATTGGCTGGGCCTTGATCAACGACGATCCTAAAACCCCCAACGATTCGAAGATTATCGATCTAGGCGTGCGAGTATTTCCCGAAGGGGTTGATGCCTTCGATACTTTCAAGGAGGTTTCCCGTAGCGAGCAACGCAGAATCGCCCGCAGGAGGCGGCGGCAACAACGGCGTCGCGCAAATCGGAGGCGAATGCTCAAGGGAACACTTCTAGAATTAGACTGTTGGCCAACGGACGAGTCAGAACAAGAATCACTCTACCAACTGGATCCCTATGTGCTCCGCTCCAAAGCATTGGACGAACAATTGACTTTGCATGAAATCGGCCGCGTACTGCTGCATCTTAATCAGCGACGTGGGTTTAAGTCGAACAAGAAAGAGCAAGCGAAAGCGGAAGCCAAGGCAAAGCGAAAACAGCCTGAGAATACAAATGTTCCCGACGCCGACAAGAAGCCGGAGGACCTGCTGCTGGAAATGCAAGAATTGGAGCAGGCGATCAAAGACTCCACGGCACGCACTCTTGGCGAGTACTTGTGTAAGAAACAACTTGCATTCGATCATGCCGTTCGCATTGAGGACGACCATATCCGAGGACGTCATACGCTTCGTAAAATGCTCATGGATGAGTTTGATCAGATTTGGAACAAACAAGCTCAGTACTATCCACTGTTTACAGAACAATTGCGCGACGGGAAGGTTGGCAGACAAAGGGATATTCACAAACCACTTCCTAAAGATAGAGTTTTTCTCGACAAGCAAGGGACGGTCAAGAATCCGCGTTTTGAGATGTCCGATTTAGAAGCCTTTGGGTTGTTCGGCCTCATCTTTTTTCACCGCACCCTCAAACCAGTGCCCAAAGAAATCGTAGGACTCTGCGAATTGGAGCCGAAACAGAGGCGATGCGCTCGTGCGGATCGACGTGCGCAATATTTTCGCCTTCTGCAAGAAGTCAATAACCTTCGCTATATCGACCCAGACCTCAATCAGGAAGGCAAACTCAGCGATAGCCAACGCAAGCTCTTGCTCAAGTATCTCGAAACACGAGAAAAGGCGACCTTTGACGAGATCCGCAAGACACTTGGATTGATGGAATCAATTACATTCAACTTAGAGCGTGGCAACAAATCTCATCTCAAGGGGATGACTACCGACTGGCTAATCGCCAAATCATACGGGAAAGATTGGCATGAACTACCAGGCGAAATCAAGAGTGGAGTTGTGGAGATTCTGATCAACAGCGTTGATGAAGAAGCAACCCACCAAATACTCACCAATCGATTCAGCTTCACTGCCCATCAGGCGGATGCTATTCAAGCAGTTGATCTCCCGGAAGGCTATAGCAAGCTCTCGGTGATGGCAATTGAAAAGCTCCGGCCCTTTCTCGAGCAAGGGATGGTTTACATGGCGGAGGACGTAAAGAATTCTGCTCTACAGGCTGCAGGATATTTCCGACGGGATCAGTTGCAGCGACGATTGTTTGACAAACTTCCTGATCCTCGTCGCACTGCCAGCAGCCCTATTGGCGATATTCCGAATCCCGTCGTGAAGCGGACGCTCACTGAAATACGCAAGGTTGTCAATGCGATTATTCGGGTATATGGCAAGCCAGATGTGGTTCACTTGGAAATGGCTCGCTCGCTCAAAATGAGCGCAGAAAAGCGCAAGGAGTACAACAAGCGAATTCGAGATCGTGAGAACGCACGCAACACCGTTGCCGAAACACTCAGGGAGAATGGTGCGCGACCTTCGCACGAGAGTATTCTGCGCTATCTCTTGTGGGAAGCTCAAAATCAAGAATGTGTCTATTCTGGGAAGCCTATATCGCTGAATCAATTACTTGGCGACGGAGGAGGTGTAGAGATCGACCATCTCTTGCCTTATCAACGTACTCTCGACGATTCTCAGGCTAACAAAGTTGTATGTTTCCGCACGTCCCATGCCGACAAGGGAAACCGGTCCCCGTATGAATGGCTCGCGGGGAGCGACAAGGACAAATACAGAGCGATTTGCCAGCGAGCAAAGCAGCTTGTCTATCCGAAATATCGGCGCTTTCTTCAAAAGGAATTACAACTCGACCATTTCATTGCTCGCCAGCTTACCGACACGTCCTACATAACCAAGGCGACGGCGGAATATCTCCAGTGTTTGTTTGAGAAAGAACATGCCGTTTTAGGTCTGAAGGGGCAACTCACCAGCGAATTGCGATGGCAGTGGGGACTTGAAACAGTAATCGAAGAGCTACCTGATAGTCCTGCCTGGCATGAGTCGGCCAATCTGCGACCTGGCGAGAAGAATCGTGCTGATCATCGGCATCACGCCATTGATGCTGTTGTTCTCGCACTGACCACTCGTTCTCGTCTTCAAAAGCTCTCACAGCTTGTGAAGTCCGGTGGTGCCAAGAAACATGGGGAAACCTTGGCCGATCCCTGGGAGAATTTTCGCGACGATGTTTTACAGCACATCAAACAAGTAAACGTCTCTCATCGGGTAGATCGCAAAGTTCGAGGAGCCCTCCACGAAGAAACTCTCTATGGTCGTACCCAAACCAGGGGTGAATGGGTTGTCCGCAAGCCATTGGAGAACTTGAGCGCAAACGAGATCGAGAAAATTCGGGACGAGACCATTCGCAATCTCGTTATGGTGCAACTCAAAGAGCATGGCGTGGAATTTGGTCGCGGTAAGAAGCCTGATAGAAAGAAACTAAAAGCTGCTCTGGCAAACATGACGATGCCTTCGGGAGTACCTATTAAGAAAGTGCGAATTCTTAGGAGTGAGCAAACGATTCGTCCCCTACGAGGCGGTGAGTCAGTTGCCTACGTCAAACCGGGCTCCATGCACCACCTCTGCCTCTTTGAATGGGAGGAAAAAGGGAAGAAGAAACGAGAAGCGGTGTTCGTTTCAATGTTGGAAGCGATTGACCGGCTGAAGAGCAAGCAGCAAATTATCCAGCGTACTCCCTCGGTAAATCACGAAACTATACCGGCAGAGGCAAGGTTTATTATGTCCCTTGCTAGTCGGGAAATGGTAGTCGTGAACGAAAACGATGAGCAACGATTGCTGACGTTCCAGACTGCCGCATCAACTATTGGCCAGATGCGATTTATCGCACATAACGATGCACGCAAATCAAAGAATCTGTCTCTTATTAATTTTTCTGCATCGACTCTTTCCGGCCGTAAGGTCACCGTTGATCCTCTTGGCCGCATCCGCTGGGCCAATGACTGAAAAATCATTACTCAGGGAATGGGGGATTTTCTTGGCAATTCCATTCTGTGCCTGTTGGAATAGAAGCACCGCTTCCAATTTGCGGCTCATGCCACGGAGGGTCCTGGGTCCTCGATCCGTGGTCAGGGCCTTGTCGTGATCAAACGACCTCTCGAAATCTCACGCGAACCGGCAGATCTCGCCGTTCACATCCAGCAGCTACTGCTCAAACGCGCAGGTCAGATCGTCGGCAGCATCCCCTGCGAAGAGATCGGTCTGGTGGTGGTCGATCATCCTCAGACCACCTACACCCACGCCGCTCTTTGAGAGTTAGCTCAGAGCAAAGCGGCTGTCGTCCTCTGCGGTTCCAATCATTTGCCCGTCGCGATGGTCTGGCCGCTGGCCGATCATTCCCAAGTAGTCCGGCGTTTACGGGACCAACTCCATGTTTCCCAGCCCCTGCAGAAACAACTTTGGAGCCAGTTGGTCGTCGCTCAGGTCAATGCCCAAGCAAGTACTCTGGCTGCCGACTCCAGCCCTGACAAGAAACTCTTAGCACATGCCAAAGAAATTCGCTCCGGCGATCCCACCAATATCGAAGCCCGGGCCCCCCAAATCTCCTGAGCCCATCGGCTCGGTAGAGCCACGCCTACCGGACTCGATACCGAGTCCTTTCGCCGTGATCCCAATCCGACGGGTTTCAACGGGTTGCTGAACTACGGCTACGCCGTCATCCGTGCCAGCTTAGCCCACGCAAATGTCGCCACAGCTTTGCTCCCTAGTCTCGGCATCCACCATCGCAGTCGGTCAAACTCGTTCTGCCTGGCCGACGATCATCTTGAGCCATTGAGACCCTTGGTCGACGACAAGGTCCGCGATATTCATCGTCAAGTCTCTGTAGAACTCGATCAACTAGCCAAAGCCGAACTGCTAGAGATACTCTCTCAAGCCATGCAGTTAGGCGACCAGAATGGGCCCTGGATGTTAATGCTCGCCCGCTGCATGGCATCGCTCGTCCGTTGCTACGCCGGCGATTCCAAGAAACTAGAAATCCCAACCCCTGCCCGGCCCTAAGAAAGCTTTCCTCGGGAGGATTGGCCTCTTAGGATCGGGTAGGGGTGATAACACTAACCAACAGCCACCACATACTTCTTCGGCCGTGTTCATCAACGGGTATCGCTGTGTGTAGGTCTTGACGATGTTCGATCTGCCGACCGACACGAAGAATCCACGAAACAGCGAAAACCCAGTTTCGCAAGTCGCTATTGACCGACGGCTTTATGCAGATGGAGTATTCAGGATATACGCAGCATTGTCCGAGCAAAGAAAATGACGAGGTTCAGATGATGCGAATCGAGCACCACCTACCTTGAGAGGGCGAGGTGGGGGTCATTCCAATCACAGACAAACAGTTCCAGCGGATGCAAATCTTTTGGGAGAAAAATGCGCAAACCTCCAGAACCGGCCCTATGGCAATTAGCACTTTTCTAGTCTTGTTTTCTCGTCAAGCGAATCAGCGGCAAGGAACTAGCAGGGAAAGAAGTGTAACCAATCCCAGTCTGCGACCAATTCGCAACCCCAGCCTCAGAAGCGTCGTAGCCGTAGAAGTGTAACCAATCCCAATCTGCGACCAATTCGCAACATTACGTCCTTGTGGCGACCAGAATAGTGAAGTGTAACCAATCCGAGTCTGCGAGTCATCCCCTCTTAGCTGTCACCATGACATCCGCCAGTGGACTGGTCCCAATGAGTTTTAGCAGTCCATAGCCCACGACACAATGCATACGGGAGTTGTTTGCAGAAGAGGCAGAATCCCATTTCCCAAGCGCCCTTGCTAGGAGGACCAGGAGAGTCGCGCCGAGATAAAACCATAGACGGTCTTGTGTTCAGGAACTCTGGATTTTCCGGGATCGTATAATAGGAGTGCGATTCGTGAAGGAAGTACGCAAGGGGTCATCCCCCAGGCTGGGCCTCTGACTTGTCACTTTCCATAAGTTTCTGATGGTCCGCCAGCCGTCGGGCCAACTTGGTCCGATGCTCTGAAACATTGTCATTGGTCACCACCGAACAAGGCAAAAAGACGGATCCCGCTCCAGCCAGAGGGACCGAACGCTCGTTGCTGTTATAAAGAGATGTCAAGAGGCGCACGGTCTCGTATCCGTATTCGTAGTTGCCCTGCACCACGGTCGCATAGATTTCTCCGTTCTCAACACCCTCTAGGGTAGCTTCATTATCGTCGAAGGCAATGATCTTCATGTCGCTCACTTTGTTCTTTTCTTTAAGCACTTCGAGGCAGACTGGTCCGTTGTAGCTGTAGAGCCCAACCATGCAATTGACGTCAGGATGTTCGTCCAGGGCTTTCTTGACGTTCTCAGCAGCCTTGGCTGGATCGAGACCGTCGACATAAGTTTGCAATACGGTCCAAGTCTCGTCGCTGTAAGGTTTTTCCAGCGGGTAGTCTGACTCATCCGATGGTGAGTCATCACCGACAATATGAGCGTGGAAGCCACGCAGACGCTCCTGTGCATTGGCGCGATCCGCAGCACCGATGAAGACCACGATTTTTCCGCCTTCAGGTAGCGCCTCATGCACAACCTTGGCGCACATCTTGCCGGCCATAAAGTTGTTCGTGCCAACATAACAATGCCGCAACGATGGAGGGGCATCGTTGTCAACCGTGACCAAGAGCGTTTTGGTCGCCAATCGACTCAACAGCAGCGACTGTTCGTTCGGAGCGACTGGGCTGATTGCTACTCCGTTAGAGCCCTGTGATTCGACCTGCACTAATTGGTTAGTTTGGTCACCCGGTTTACCCGAAGGAGTATGAACCACGAGATCAACATCCTATTCATCGGCAGCGGCGCGAGCCCCAGCGACAACAGTATCCCAAAAAGGGTTAGATGCTGCGGCAATCAAATCAAATTGCGGCTTTCCCACGGAGTGATTTCCGGCCACTATGCCCGCCTCCCAAGTTCTACCTCCTACAAACCCCAAGCCGAGACAGACAACCGCCAAAAGTAATAGCCCCAAGATCTTTTGACCGGACATCGGAGGAATACTCCTAATCAGAATAATAACGGGATCGACGATGATTACGCCTATTATTCGGGGACCAGGATGGCTTCCCCCTACATTGCCGGCGCGAGCGTCTTGATTCGCGAGGCCATGGAATTCGTCGGTTACACGGAAATATCACAAGACACGATCTACACACACATGCGAGACACGGCGACGGAGTTTCTCGACGCGGCGACGAATCTTACTTTCAAACGCATCAACCTCGAAGCAGCCATCAGTGCCTTGATGCCCACCGATGACTACGGCTCCACCCTGGCCACTGCGTTCAATCTAGGAAATCTCACGAGCACCGTAAGCCAAAGCGGTCTCATAGGCACGCTCAACGACGTTGATTACTTCAAATTCACTGCCAGCAGCGACGGGACGGTTACTTTTGAAGCGAACAACCTGACCCACGACTTGGGAGCTGATTGGTCGGTGACCAACGCCACAGGAACCGTGAGCGGTAGCCAAGGAGAGAGCTTTTCCTTCGACGTGATCGCCGGGCAAGCTTACGCCGTGGGATTCTCCTCCAGCGGTGGATTGGGCTACTACACACTCGACGTGACTCACCAGAGCAGTTTCACTTACACCGACTGGGGAACCGTTTCTTATAATCAGTTGACTGGTCTCTCGGTAGATGGTGAGAGTTGGTATCGCGTGCAGGCCAGTCAGGCTGGTTACCTCACGGTCGAAGGAGCATTTGATGCACAAGGTGGACAAGTCAACCTGATGCTCTACGACGCAAACATGCAGATGGTAACTTCTGGCAATGCCGCCGGCGGCACCTCGCGGGTGGATGTCTATGCATCTGCGGGTGAGGAATTTTATGTGTGCGTCCAGGGCATGAACGACGACGTCGACTACCGATTGAGCAACCTGGTTGCGGTCAGCGGCACGACGGTAGACGTCACGGGAACGGCCGGTGACGACACCTTTGCCTTCACGGCAGGAGACAATCACCAAGTAACCGTGAATGGGGTGACCCATGAGTTTGCTTCCCTTGCGGTGACGAACATCAATTTCGTTGGCGGATTGGGAAATGACGCCATCGAGATGACCGGAACCAATGGCGATGAGACGGCGGTGATGCGCATAGGGCAGACAACTCTAACAGGAGTCGGCTACTCCGCGATTGCAACAAGTGTTGAGCAAGTGGTCGCGTACAGTGGGGGAGGCAATGACCACACCGTTCTGTACGACACAGTAGCAGATGATGTGTACGTCCTGCGGGCCGCCTCGGCCACGATGTATGGCGACGGGTACTACCATGAGGCACGGGGTTTCGTCCGTAGCGTCGCCTATGCCAACGCGGGAGGGTACGATCGGGCTGTGTTCTACGACACGGCGGGAGACGATGTGTATGTGGCACGGACCGACTTGGCCACGATGACCGGCAACGGATACTATGATGAAGCACGTGGGTTCGACCGCAGCGTCGCCTATGCCACCAAAGGTGGCTATGACACGGCAACGCTTTACGATTCAGCAGGTGACGATGACGTATTGGCCGCGGATTGGGGAGCGAGAATCACTGGCGCTGCGTTCTGGAGCGAAGCCCGCGGATTCGACGCAATCGTTGCTCAGCTAACCACTGGCGATAACCAGGTCGATATTGGAACCATTGACTACATCTTTGAACTTCTTGGACAAGTCAGCTAGTAGCCTCGACCTGCGAGAGGTGGCGTCTCTCACCAAGGCCGAGCGAAACGCGCTGACGCTGCGATCCAACTCGCTCTGAGTCTGATTGGCCCCACCAGGCAACCATAGACCACGGCGGAAGATAGCTTCGGCGACCGTTCCGCCATCGGTACGCCAGACGGCGTCCACCGGTTGCAGGGGCAGCGGCTTCCCCATAGGGCCTCGATGTTCACCAACGCCAGACCGGCACACAGTTCGCTGGGGGAGATCCTCGTCACTTCCGGATCGAACAGCGCACAAGTTAACCGGAGCGTGGCACGACCGAGTCTCCTTGTAGGACTCGCCTGGGAAAGACGTGTTCACAGCGAAGCTCACTTGTGCCTGGTTTACAAGTGCAGGCCAGGTAAGTTGTGCCTCTCATTTAAAGCGAATCTGTGCCATTGCCGATGCGCGAGGATCGAATCGCACATTTTTGTGTGACTCGCTTGGCGAGGAGGTCATCTGAGCTGGCACAAATCGTGTCGTCTTGCGAGGCAATGGCTATGATGAAGCCGCTGAGCAATCTGTCACACAACTGGTAATGGCTTTTGCCAGAATGGCAGAAATACAAAAAGAAAAACCGCGCGGCAATTTCTACCGCGTGGTTAAGCGTGATTTGCTGTCCAGCGAACCGATTCGATCAAGGAGTCGCAGGTGGATCATCGTCGTCATTCAAAGCCAGCGGGATGGCAATCGCCGCCGCAACTCCAGCTATGGTGATGACCGGATGTTCGGCAATCCACTGCCCCATGGAGCACATAGGACTTGAGTTGGATTGACCTCGAACAACTTGATTGCCAGAGACAAGATTCAATCCGGGCTGCGCGCTAGGAGGTGCCGTTTGGGGAGACCAGAATCGGTAAACGCCATCACTGCCAGTCGTACCGACCCGATACACGCCACCTTCTAGGCGCGCGACTCGGAAGTTGCCTTGCTCGTCCGTCTGTACACGAGCTATTTCCCTATGGTTGGTATGGAGGGAGACCGGCATGTTGGCCTGTGGTTGACCTGCAGTATCGACGACCTGACCAGTCACGATGCCACCATCAGCCAGGGCTACGTCATGGGAAATCACAACCGATTTATGGCTGTTGGCGGCTGCCGACTCTGCAGCAAGGATCAGTTGGGGTTGCGCTACCAGCATGATACCGGCCGCCCATGTTACTTTTCTCTGAAAAGATTTTATACCTGAAGGCAGCATCATACTGTTTCCTTTCTAGTGTTTTAATTCTTCTTCGACAAATTGAAGGGCCTCCTCCAAGCAAACTTCTCATTTCTTCGCAGAATACAAGAGCGAGGCGAATCGAAGCGCTTTCGGGGAAGTGCGAGAAGGTCTAACGAACAAGAGTTGCCCACACTTTACGAAGTCGCTGGAGAATCGTTGTCATGCAGTGCTAGCGGTATGGCGATAGCCGACCCGATAGCCCCTGCTGTCATCAGTGGGTAGTCGAGCGTGGTCCCTAATTCGTGATGTCGAGTACCTCTCTCTTATCACCTTCAGGCTGCCTGAATTCAGGTTCCCCTGAGGAACTTAGGAAATAAACCACGGCACGTCTTGGTTCCGTAAGCTGAAGTAGCACCAGCTTGAACAATTTCAAAACATCCGATCTCTCCTGGGTTGGGCAGGAGTCACGGTGCTCTCGATCCAGGCATATCTCCAATGCCACCGGTTCGCGAACTAGGCCGTCGCTTGCTGCGAGATCTCCAACTCCATTGCGGCTAAAAGCAGAACCTGACGGATCTTCTGGCTCTCGGGCCAATCTTGCCCATCACGGGGCAGGGGGGGGATGGGGGGCCGTTCAAGGTACCAGCAGGTCAGCTAACGCTGGGCCAACCCCACGGTCTTGGCAGCAACCCGCCTTGGGTTCCCTTGCTCCAGAACCCAATAACTCCAGCAAATTCCGCTGAAACTCCTGTGAATTGAGGTTTCTTCCCAAAAACCTGGAAAAATGCTTGCTTTCCTGGAGAGTTGAGGATATCGTGACTGCTAGCTTGGTTGCCTTGGGGCAACTGGGAGACCTTTTTCTCATGCTCGTTGAGGAGTGTTCTAATGATTGAGATCTGTGCCATTTTCGCCATCGTTCCTGAAATTGATCCTGCCTCCGCTAGTTCTGCACTCGCACTTTTAATTGGTACCACGCTGGTCCTTCGGGATCGTTACCTCTCCAGCCACAAAAGCTGAAGCAGCGCAGCAGTCATAAGCGAGTTAAGCAATCGTTCCCAAGGAATAATTGCCTTGTGTACTCGTCGACCGCAGCAGGTATTCATTGATGACCGATAGGCGCAAGATTGCCTGCTGGTTGTTTTTTGCTGCGCTCATTCTCATCGTTGAGCTTGTGGGGCTCACGTTTTTCTACGAGGCGATGTCGCTCCAGCATGGTGGCTCGCTGGCGGCGATCTTACTGAGTCGCTCAGAGCGTATCGTATCCCTCTTCTTGACCGCTGCGGCCATTCTCTGCGTGGCGATGTTTCCTAAGCTCCAGGCAGTGGAAGAGTTTGCGTTTGAGCATGTTCGTTCCCCTGGCAGTCGGTGGGGCTTTCTCGCGCTTCATTTCTTACTATTCACGCTGTTTGTGGCAACCAGCAATTCCATCTACCAGAGTGGCACGGATCCTGATGGGGCGCGGCTCCACATGGGTTCGGCACTCTCTTTCTTTGGGATTGGTTTAGCGACTTACGTAGCGCTCGCCTTAGCTGCCTTGCCATGGTCCGTCTGGCAAAAGCTTTTTCGGCTTGGGCGCCTGGAAATTATCCTGTCGCTGCTGGCGGGAGTGGCTTGCTTGAAAGTTGGCAAGGTAACGATGTCGGCTTGGGATCGGCTGTCGGAGTGGACGTTCCATGTGGTCGAGTGGCTGTTGTTGCTGGTCTATCCAGAGGTGGTCTCTGTCCACGCTGAAAAGTTGATTGGTACCCCCGCCTTCTCGGAGGTGATTGCCCCGGAATGCTCAGGTTATCAGGGCATTGGGATGATCCTGGTTTTCTTCACTTTTTTTCTGTGGCATTTTCGTTCGCGTCTGCGATTTCCTGCGGCTTTACTGCTGCTGCCAATGGGCTGCGTGGCTATCTGGCTGGCCAACTGTTTGCGGATAGCCCTGTTGATTATCGTGGGTGATAAAATATCTCCGGCGGTGGCTGTGGAGGGATTTCACTCCCAGACCGGCTGGTTTTTCTTTTGTGTGGTCGCCCTTGGTTTAGCAGTCCTGGCCCTGAACTCGCGGTGGTGCGCGAAGGCCCAGGAGCCGACGTCGGACGATGAACTACGCAGTCCGACACTCCTGTACCTGCTCCCTTTTTTGGCACTGATGGCAGGCATGATACTCACCGGGATGGCCAGCACAGATTTTGACTGGCTCTATCCGGTGCGCATTGCCGTGGCTGGCGCAGCCCTGCTGTTCTTCTTCCAAGAGTACCGCAAGTTGGATTGGTCCTGGTCCTGGGCCGCACCCCTGACAGGCGTTGCGGTTTATATCATCTGGATCCTCATGGAACAGAGCGAGCTGAGTTCGGGGGCCCATTTGAAGTCTGAAGTCGACTCACTCAGTTCGACCTGGAAAGGGGTGTGGCTCGTCTCTCGAGTCATCGGGTCGGTGATCATCATCCCGGTCGCCGAGGAGCTCGCGTTTCGAGGGTATCTTTTGAGGAGGTTGGTTTCGCCCGACTTCGCGCACGTTTCCCGTAAACAAATGCACTGGCCTGCCTTGGCCATCTCGTCACTCCTGTTTGGGCTGATGCACCAGCGCTGGCTGGCCGGTACCGTTGCCGGTGTGATCTACGGATTGCTCTACAGGCACCGCGGCAATCTCACCGACCCCATCGTGGCCCACTCCGTAACCAACGGACTGATCGCTGTCCATGTCCTGCTGGGCGGATCTTGGTATCTGTGGACTTAAGCAGTGGCGCCCCATTGCGAGGTTGCCCCAGCGATCGTAAGTCACGGTTCCAGCTGGAATCTGAGCCGATTTCTTCAGTCAGGGTGATACAACCCGCATAACCTTTAATTCCGCCCCCCCCACTTTGGTGTTTTTCTCCTGAAATTCGAGGGGGCATTGTATGGAAGATTTATGTCGGTCGATGATCAAAGTATGCGGAAAAGATCAGACACATCTCCCTGTTGTCCCCAGTGCTTCGACCGAAATATTTACCGAAGTAAACGATCGGATCATGTGCTTTACCGTCTGATACTCTGCTCTCGCGTGCGATGTCACACCTGCCACCATTTATTCCTAATTATGCCATTCTGGACTGTACGTACGATGGCCAGCCGACCCTCAGCGAATCGGCAGAATGCCCTGAATTGACCTGGAGAAAACATCGAAGTAGCGAACAGAGACAGGGTGCAGCGGAAGAAGCTCGCCTCACGCTGGCCGCTAGATTTTGACTGAAAACATCGTTCAAACGGACGCAGCGAGTGTCTGTCACCCATGAAGAGCCATCTTGGCACGTGACAAACAGTCATCAGGGACAGTCTGGTGGATAATCGATCTATTTATCCTGGTTTAACCTATTTCCGGGGAGAACAACCCGAGATTGGGAGACCCACACCATCTCGCTGGCTTGAATCACTTTTCTCAAGGGCAAAAAAAAAGCTATAATTAAGATTGAGAGCAGAGCTACCGACTCCCCAACACTTCACACTCGGCACCCCGATGAACTGGAGCTGGTCTCGCAGTTGCTCACCAATGCCAAGGGATCTGGCGGCGAATCCTTGTCCGATCCGTAGCTCAGGAATGCTATGTCGCTAAAACCTAGCTATCCGCCACGGCTATTCTGGAGGAATAGCCTCGGTGGAGCAGGCGTAAATGTGATGATACGCCCACGATTTGTCTGGCTAATCCTGTTCGTGTGCTCTGGCGTTGCGCTCTGGCAGCTCACCACACCCGAGCCAAGCATTCCAGCCTTGGCTGTGGGGCTAGGCCTCTTGCTCGCGGGGGGCATTCTCGGGTTGCGCTGGGGATCTGATTCGGCAGATCAACTAATCAAAGAAATGGCCCAGCTCAACAAGTACCTCGCCGAACAGAATCAGGAATTGGCCGAACTGAACCACATGCATGTCAAGCGGCTGCTGGAGGAGGAAGAGAGTCCTCGGGAAAAAGCCGAGTTCGACGCTTAGACTTCACTCAAGCTAGGCGCCTATTCGGCACAGCCGTTGGGCTACGGGGCAGGTTTGCGAAACGGCACCGATCTCCAGGAGCGTTGACCTCTGGCTGAGCGCAACCCGCGTCACCCCGGTGACGTAACCCAGCTAGGCACATGAGCATCGTGCCCAACAGCAAACCAAGATAATTGGTCGGTTCCGGCAGGGCGATCGCTGCTGAATCCTGGCCGCCATAGTTGTCTTGCCAGAGCTGAAGGTCTTGATCGTCGACGCTTCCGCTACCATCGCCATCGGCGCCACTTCCAGGAACCGCTACTTGCTGGCCGAAAGAGCGTTGCCAGACGAGAAAGTCGCGGCCATCGGTGTCCCCGTCACCATCGAAGTCGCTGTTCACATTGGTGTTGATTACTTCTGGAGTTTGATCGTGAGTGAGACTCCAAACCCGTAAGTCACCTGCGTCCACCATGCCGTTGCCATCACCGTCGGCGCCGTCGCCGGGTGTGGCGACGTCTTGGCCGAAATCGCGTTGCCACTTCAGGAAATCGCTTCCATCAGTGTCGCCATCCCCATCGAAGTCACCCGTGGCGGCCATAATAGTTCCCGCCCATTGATTGACTCCTAAGCCAAGTTGGCTGTTGAGGTAACCAGGCAATAAAAAACCAGGGAGTTGATCGATTTGAAAGACATCTTCCAGGCCCGTCATAGTTGACGAACTTTGTCGAAAGAGTCCTCCTCCACTCACAAAATTGTCTGCATTATCTTGAATAACACCCACGACATATTCCTCGCCAGCTTCCAAGACAATATCAAAACTCGACAAGTCGATGGTCACCAGGAATGTCGTGAATTGATTGGGATCGGTGGGGGGGCCGATCGTGCCAAATTCCTCTGCCGTAATAAAACTCACAGCTGGGGAATTGACATCGACGCTGATATGTCCGGGAAGGCTTGGCTCTGCAGCGGCATTATCCGCAAAGGAATCAGGCCCCCCTTGAATACCATCGGACCAGAGATGAAATTCCATGGGATAACCTAAGATGTCTGCCAAATCGTTTTCTGGTAAGAACTCTCCGTCGCGGGCAAAGATAAGGATCTGTACCTGTGTGAGGTAGCTTTTTGTGGGAGCATTCAAGACCATGCCGGGGGTCGCCCAGTCGGTTCCTGAATGAGTGGTCGCCCCTCCGACGTCTGAAATGGAAAGGCTCGGGTCGGTGCCGATACTGTCGCGAAGCACCATGGACGCTCCCGATGCATCTGCGGAGATAACAGAGATCAACAAGACCCACAAGAGAGCGAAACGCATTCGAGAAACTTCCTCATAACAGGCAGATCATGGTTTGTCAGATATCTGGTTTATCAGATATCGCTGCGAAACCATGAACCATCTGCAAGTGCCCTCCATTGCGCAGAGCACCGCTAGAATGAAATTATTGTTTTTGGCCCACCTCAAGAGGTGGGCAATGTCAACAACCTTGTTGACAAATCCAAGAACATCCTTGAGCAAGCCGGCGGCTCCTGACAAAGGCCAACAAGAATGTTGGCCTGCCGCTGACATAAGAAACTCGGTCCTCAGGGATCCCTCCCTGGCCGAGCTCTCGTAGGCTTGAAATGACGAAAAACTCCGTCCCAAGCTGCCGACCATTATTGAGCAGAAAGTGTGGGGAGACAAGCCTTTTATTCATCGAATCGCTCAGCTTTTCCGCAGATGACGATTTGAATCTTCCCAAATGGGGGGGTCGAGATGATGGTGTTTTTGATCCTGACTAGCGCAGAAAGCTTCCGCGAATTTAGAAGAATTTTTTCTGCAGATAATGTAGTGAAATGCTCAAGCCAAGTAAGATTTGGAATAGATCTATGTAGTATTCAACTTGTCACAGCGGAGAGGGGACCTTGGGGAGACTCTGTGGGCATTTTAGAAACAAGCCGGCTGCTAGAGAGCCCCCAAATTCCAAGTGTAATCCAATAGGTGTCGGTCATCAGACGTAGTTGCGGGGCAGAGGAAATAAGAATACTCACGATTAGCTGTGCCATTGCGGCAATGAAAAGCAGGCCTGGTACCCCCAAAAAAAAGTCTCGAGTCAACGCCCCCGCCCGATGTGCGGCAAACCAACCGGGAATCGTGATTGCCAGAAATGCTATGAGAAAGACTATCTGGGCAACCTCCCAAAGAGGGAGCAAATCTTTGGAGCCTGGTCGTCGGTTGAACTTCCGCATCCAATAGTCCTTGACGAAAGCAGGCATGAGCAAGGAAGCCGTCCGTCTGATGCAGATAAGACCATACGTCACAGGGTTCTCGTAAATAAAGGTGATCGCGTCTTTTTTTAATTGCTGTGCTCTCTGATACTCAGTCCCTGCAGTGGGATGATCGGAATAGTACTCAGTAGAGGAATCAATTTGGCGAGTGGACGTAAGTTCCCAGACTTTGTTATGCGCCAGGAGATTGAAGGGCAAACGAGTGGAGAATGCAATATGGCCCTCAGTAATCTGATAGTTCCGAACGAGCCAGGGTAGAACCACAAACGACATCCCAGCAACCAGAATGCCCATGTTTCGTACGCCCCAAATCTTATGGATCACTACGTTCCTACCAACTATCCAAATACACACTCCAGCCGCCAGGAGCAGACGCTCAGGCCGTGTAAGCACCAGCACACCGAGCATCAGCCCCAGCAAGAGGTAGAGTGAACGTTTCTCTGGATAGTGCAGTGACAGAGTGGCGGCTACAAAAAGTGTGCACCATTCAATCAGCATGCAGATATTTTCACTGGCGATGTGGTAGGTCATGATCACATGAAATGGATAGAAAACCCACACGATCGTAGCAACCAGTAAAGGTCTTTTGTCTAGAAACAACTGCAGCAGCCCATAGACAGGAAAAACTGATAACGCCATAAGTACCGCCTGGATGAGAGCGATCTGGAGATGGGAATCTAAATGAACCAGTCGCAGAGCCGCCAGAAACACCGGATAGACTGGTGTCCAGAACAAGGTCGGCTCGCCAGCAACAACCGTTTGAAAGGCATCGTGTGAAACGCAGTAACGACCCTGTTCTGCCAGGTTTTCAGCCAGATCAAGATAGATCGCTGCATCAATGGGCCTGAAGTTGTTCTCGGCAAGTGGACTTACGACGTATCCCACATGCACCATAAGCGAGAGGAGAAACAGCAGCACAATCCACTTGTTGAGGCGCATGAAATGGTAGTTCATGAAATGGCAGAGGGGAATCAGCGATCAGGTCCGGAATCGACACAGCAGAAAAACAATGAGCGTCTCGAACGCTGGGAACTCATGAACTGTCAATCTCCACGTCTCCCTAGTAAGGCTGTTCGGCCGTGCGAAACAAATCATGTAGGTTTGCCAGGGTGATACTTACCATAGGGGGTGAAATTGGAAACGGACAGAGGCCAGATTGTCTCTCATTGTAACAAGATGCCCTTCGGGTATTCCTACCGCTCTATGAATCTATGCTCCCCAAATCACCCCCCTAGGATGCCTCCTGAAACCCTGACGGGACAATTCTTAGGAAGGCTCCTCGAAAGGGGCCCCGGTTCGGCACCGAGGCCGTCTGGCAAAGGCGAGGAAATCTGATTCCCAGTAGAGTTCGTCGATTTTTGAGGAAAAATTACCGCTTATGCTGCGCGTTTATTCTCCTTTTCGATTAGACTGGAGAGCGGAACAACAAGCAGGTGTACAGGATCCTGGGGGATCTCTGAAGCGCCAATAAACGCGGGTGGGAATCTCCATGGATCTACGTTCACTCAGATCGAGTGCTGCACAGAAGATGCAGACCAGTCGACTCTCCTTCGAGTCGCTGGAGCAGCGCCACATGCTAAGTGGTACTCCCCAGCTACTCGATATCAACCTGATGGGCGGAGCAGGAAGTAATCCTCACGATTTGGTGGAAGTCGGTGGAGCACTGTACTTCGCTGCCGATGACGGCATGCACGGCAGCGAACTATGGACGAGCAATGGTTCGCCGGCCGGAACTCTCCAGATCAAAGACATCATCGTTGGAAACACAGGATCCCAGCCCACCTCCCTGGCAGGTGTCGGTAGTCTGGTTTATTTTCAAGCCAACGATGGAGTAAATGGCAGCGAGCTCTGGAAAAGTAATGGGACCGAGATTGGTACGGTCCTAGTCAAGAATATTCAAGATGCCGACGAGAGCTCGTTTCCCGGGGGCCTCGTAGATTTTGGGGGGACACTCTTCTTCACGGCCACGGACGACGCCAGCGGTCGTGAACTCTGGCGGAGTAATGGATCGGAACCTGGTACGGTTCTTGTGAAAGATATTCGCCCTGGAGAGGTAGGATCGTTTCCAATCGACCTCGTTCCTGTCGGTGGGACCCTCTTTTTCACGGCCAGCGACAACGCTAATGGGCTCGAACTGTGGAGTAGCGACGGCAGCGAAATGGGCACCTCCTTGGTGAAAGATATTCGTAGCGGCAACGCTGGCTCTTCTCCCAGCTTCCTTACCGAGGTGGGAGGAACACTTTATTTCGGAGCCACCGATGGAATCAATGACTTTCAGCTCTGGAAGAGCAACGGCACTGCTGCGGGTACAATGATGGTCAAGATTATTTCCCCGGGTGCCAATTCTGTTGTATCAGAATTAACGGACGTCGGGGGAACCCTCTTTTTCGCGGCCAATGATGGATCCAATGGGCTGGAACTCTGGATGAGCGATGGTACAGAGATGGGGACGGTTCTGGTAAAGGATATTCACAGCGGGGCCCTCGGCTCCAGTCCCGCAAATCTCACCAACGTGGGTGGCGTTCTGTATTTCACGGCCGACGATGGGGTGACAGGACGAGAATTGTGGAAAAGCGACGGAACGCCAGGGGGAACCGTGCGGGTGAAGGACATCAACGGTGCGGTAGGGGTGGGCTCCCAACCCAGCAATCTTACCGACGTCAACGGAGTCCTCTATTTCACGGCCGACGATGGCAACAGTGGGGTTGAACTCTGGAAGAGCGATGGGATGGAGACCGGAACGACAATGGTGGCCGACATCAATATGGGGGGATCTGATGCGTCTCCGTCCGAACTTACCACGGTTGGGGTAACACTCTACTTCGTGGCGGATGACGGGGTAAATGGCCGCGAACTCTGGGTACTGGAGCCTTCCTCCACGTTGGCGGGCGACTACGACGTCGATGGGGACGTCGATGGTCACGACTTCCTCACCTGGCAGCGGCAATTTGGATCTAGTGTACCGCAGGGCACGGGTGCCGATGGCAATGGCAACGGCACAGTCGAATCCGGCGATCTGACTGTTTGGCAAGACAATTACGGGCTGCCCACCCCGGTCGTGGCTGTCCTCGCTTCGAGCTTGTCAGCCGACGATGTCCCTCAAAGCATTTCCAAAGTGGCTGCCACCTCACTGCCAACAAATCCGATCCTTCTCTCCTTGGATTTATTTAGTACGCGAATCGACAATTCTCAGCTGCCGGGAGGCAACGACGCTACGACCGGAGTCGTAGTTGCTGCCCCTACGGATCAGAATACAGGGTCGAATGCGATCTCTGGCGAGAACATCGCCGGGAAGGATCTAGAAGACTCCAGAAATCTGACGATGCAGTCTCCAAGTCGGTCGCTCGACGAAACTACGCCTGATAGGGACGTCCAGTTGCTGGATGCCCTTGATAGAGCGTTTGCCAGCGACTGGGCTGACTGATACGGACTCATAAAAAAACGGCACGGAGATGAGTCCGTGCCGTTTAGCAAAAATTAAGTTCGTCTGTTCGCTGCGAATCTTATCCCAGCTGTCTCCGGTAAGCTATTAAGCCAGCCAGACACAAAACAGACCAGACAGCCAGAGTCGACGCCTCAGGAACAAGCACTAGCTGATCTTGAGCATGCTTCCCATCGATCGTCTGCAGATTGATCACACGGACAGCGCCCAGGTATCCTACAGCCTTGTTCCAGCTACCATCGGCGATGTAGTCTGCTAGCCAAGACTCAGCATCGTAAAGTGCTTTGTAAGCGGCAGCTGGCGAACCAGGTAAGGCGTTGTTGATGTCCGCATCGGAATATTGCATTTCTCGCCAAAAAGCATATTGCAAGGCATTCGCATCGTTGGTACTTGAAGAACTGAATCCGTTCAAAGTGCCTTGGCGAAATTCAGTGTACAACCAGGCAGCATAGTTGGTGAGCGTTCGGCCACCTTGAACCGTGATGTCCCCGATGCCGGTTACCATGTAGGTTCCGCCATTGGCAACAAACTCGGTCAGCTCAACGCAAAAAGTTTCAAACGCTGAGACTTCTTTTCCTGCGTCCGAGCCGCCATCGGTTAACAAGAACTGCCCACCATAGGTACCGGGTAGCGAGGTATCAAAAGTCACCTTACTACCAATTTGTAATGATGCCTCGGATACTGCTGGAGCAAAGCTCAGTAGTACAGCAAAGGCACAAGTAAGGATAGTTGTTCTCATATTACGTTTCCGTTCTGAGAAGATCGTGAGCCTGTTCCGTTGTTTGCTCAAGTCTCGACATCTTAATCTTAGAACACCAACAGGCATTCAATATTTAAGTGTACTCTCGGCGGAGAGATCATCTCTCCACCGAGCGTACAAATCAAGACATAATGTATCAGGCGAGTTTGGCTCGCTTGCGATACGCAGCACCTACGCCAATCAAGCTCAACACTGACCAGACGGCGATCGTTGAAGCTTCGGGAACAATACGATCCACTGAGTAAGCAAGGTTGTCAAACTCAAAAGCAAATTTGGAACTCGTCGCAACAACTTTGGAAAACGGCTTATCTGAATCAATGTTTACATAGTAAGTGCCGGTATCACCTTGATTGCCGCCAGCAGCAAGTGATACCTGGGTTCCATTAATCGTTTCTGTCGTATTATCATCGAAATAGAATGTAAGCTCATTGTAATCTACAGGGTCACTATCTACCGAACCCCAAAGCAATCCCAAGTACTGTTGACCACTACTAAAGAGAAGCTCAACTTGAGCATTAGTTGTATTCCCAAGATTACTTCCGGAACTTACATACTGTGTCGAGTCTTGAGCACCGGTATCCGAAGCAGGATTTCCGAAGAGAGTCGTCATCGCTGCACCGTTGCCAAGACCAATCCAGGGTGCTGCGTAGGAGGAGGTATTGGGCAAGGAGGCAAATTGAGAGTTAGGAGTTATATTCACATCAATCGATCCTAGCGGGTCAGCAGAAGAAGAATAATTTGCTGCTGTATAGTTGCCTCCTCCATTATCCGTCACAGAGCCAATATCAAAATTCACGTAATTAGTGTTCGCAGTGGAAACTGGAATACCGTTATTTGTGGACACAATTTGAAGTGATGCTTGCGACTGGGCAACAAAAACACTCAATACACAAAGCGAAAAAAATAAATTTCGTAACATGATTATCTCCTTGGTTTTCCCAAAAAAGCATAACTGAATGATCACTCTGTCCAATTACTGGACATGAGCAAGACTTAACCAGCGGCGCACGAAGGCGGGTTAGCTTGGAGGCGTGACTAGCCCACTTTAAAGGCTGCCACCCTCCCGCAGGTCATACCGCTTGAGGCGGTCGGAGGAGATCATTGCCCGGAGGAGTAGGCAAAAAGAATCGAAGCTCGCTAGACACCCAGCCGGTTACGGCCAAGTCAGCAAGAGAACTTCCTGTGAGTGAATTCAACGCCACATTAGAAGTTGAACTCGAAGTAGTTGAAGAACTCGAGGAGGAATTACCGAAGCCTCCCAGAGCGTGCTGAATCACTAATGCTTCTAGAATATCCTCAGCAGGCGCTTCAGGACTAGAATCAGACGGCGCACTGGAACTGCAATCGCCGGCCGTTTCCTCAAATTTGAATTCTGGCAGCTCAGGACGCACGATGCTTGCTTGAGCCATTCCCCCGGTCAAGACTACAACCCCCAATGCGACACAATGCAACATCCCGTGTCGAAGGCGGCTTAATTCAGCACTTTGATGGGAGAGATTGAACATGGTTTTCTACTGGTTATCGCAATCCATGTGATTTGCAGCCTATCCTGTGACGCCTACAGTTTAATCTAGTGGATTACTGATAGCAATGATAAAAATCAAGCAAAATGGAAAACAATCGAATTCGTGAATAAAAATTCTTGTCCCTATTACCCCTCCCCGGGGGTACCGGGAAGGGGTGTTGGGTTGGCAACTAGCAGATTTTCTCGGAGTTCTTGCGACAAGCAACACCAGCTCCGACCAAGCTCAAGATCGACCAAACGGCGATTGTTGACGCTTCGGGAACCACGTAGAGCATGCTCTGCCGGGGTGTGTTACCCTGAACGGGATTAATGACCATAACTCGCGAAGTGTAGAACAACTTGTCGGCGTCAGAAGCCGAACCAAACCATGCATTTGCGAGATTCCAATATTCAGCATCCGGTACATCGAGTGCACCTGAAATATTATTGTCTTCTCCTTCAAACTTCCAGAATGCATTTTGGAGTCTATTTGCGTCCTCAATTCGAGCAGCACTGTTTGGCGTATAATCGTATCCAGTCAGCGTGCCAAGAGTGAAGTTGTAAAATAGCCAAGCGGTTTGGGCAGAAATTGGATCACCAGAGTTAGTGTTTTGTCCGCCGAGATGGGCAGTCGAACTAATTGAATCGACAGTATAGGGCGTCCCAAAACCAATAGTCTCGTCCCGTTCTAGACAGAACGTCCGGAAAAGGTCGCCGGACCATATTCCTGGGGATGTCTCCTTTTGAAGACCAAACTCGCCACCAGCTGTAGTCCCTTCGCGATTTTGAAAGCGGATGGTATCACCGACATCGACTGAAGCGGTGGCCAATGAGGACCTACTGCAAGCAATGAGTACAATAGCAAAAAACGTTATCTTTTTCATCGAAAAACTCCTCTTAGAATTTAGACCGAAATCTCAAAAAAAAGGTATGACTAAAAAATTGGTTCGCCCGACTGGCCAACCCAGAGCAAAGGGCAACGCAGCAACGCAAGTCAAGTGCACAGCCTAAGCCCAACAGAAGTCATCCCATTTGAGGCGGCTTTAGGAGATCGTTGCCCGGAGGAATGGGCAGAGAGAATCGTTGCTCGCCGCAGACCCAGCCGGTAAGAGATAAGTCTGCAAGAGAACTCACTGTGAGTGAGTTGATCGCGAGGGTTGAATTAGAACTAGAAGTGGGCGAAGGGCTCGAGGAAGAACTTGAGGAGCTTCCACCACTGCTACCCAAAGCATGATGAATTACGAATTCTGCTAAGCTAGGTTCGGCGGGCGATTCGGGTGAAGGATCAGCGGGCGCACTGGTACCCAAGTCGCTGGCTATTTCCTCAAACTTGAATTCCGGCATCTCGGGCCGCATGATGCTGGCCTCAGCCGCCTCGGCACTGAACAGCAATAGGACCGCCAGGCAAGGCAAGATGCCTTTCACAAGGCCGGCAATTGAGGAGCTAGAAACCAACATCAAAATAGATCCAACTAAGAGGTCGAACAGCAGAACTACTTATATGATAACCTGCCAGCAGCACCTCTACTATCTTTTTACCCGAATAAATCCATAAAAAAACTAAGGTATTTCTCCCCAATGGGCCCTGCGGGTTTCCACATTCCCATTGAAACCACGGCACAATGCCAGGAATGATCCCTGCGTAGATTTTCCGTAGCTCCTAGAGAAGTGGGATAAATGCAAAAAAAGAGCGTCGGGCCTAGGTGAGCCCGACGCACATGAAAAAAATTTGGCAAGAGAGGAAATCCCCTCCGAATGCTAGCCCTGCTTGAACCGCTTGATCATGATTCCGCCAATGCTGGCCAATCCGAACCAAGTAAAGACAGCCAAAGGCTCGGGGACTACGTTGATCGCGGCGGATGTGAGGTAGAACTGAGTGTTATTGAAAGCAAGACCGAAAATGTCGCCTTGAGATACTAATCTACCGCCAAAGTCATAAGTACCATCAACAGATGAAGGGGAAATCGTTTCCCATGTATTGCCACTATCAAAAGTAACATCGATGAGGTTAGTAGAGGTAAAGCGATCGGCGTAGTGGTCCAGATCACGAAAAGATAGCACATCAATCGTCGCACTGCTGGCGAATATCATTCCTACGACCTCACGACCATTTGTGATACTACCTACTCCACTAACATTGTCATCTGAAGACGGATCTGCTTGAAAACTGCCAGTAAGCTCTTGAGAGGCCCCAAGCCCTCCCAATCTGCCAGAACTTCTACCGTCCAAATAGGCATACGGACCGGCGTTATTGCTCCCGCCTTGGGTCGGAGTACCGCCCCTCGTAAAATTGGCGGTGTCTACACTGGTCGATAGCACCTGGCTCGTCAGCGGCGGTCCAGTTGTCGCATTCGTAGTATTCCAGGCGTAAAGGTCTAAGCCAACACCGTTGATAGTTATGGGGGCTCCAAATCCGTAGCCCCGTTCCCCTTGAGGGGTGTTTAAGGGACCCGCTGGTAGCTCCGATGCTGCAAATTTTCCGAAATCAAGCTGAATTGATGCTGATGCCACCTGGGCGGCACTGCACACGAGCAAAGAGGCTAATAATATTCTCATGGGATATCTCCTTGGAAAGACGATTTAATTACAACAATTTCAAAATCTGAGACAGAGACTAAATGCTGCAAGAAGAGTCTTGAGGAGGTCTTAGGAAATCGTTGCCCGGGGGATTGGGCAGAGAGAATCGTTGCTCGCCGCAGACCCAGCCGGTAAGAGATAAGTCTGCAAGAGAACTCACTGTGAGAGAGTTGATCGCGAGGGTTGAATTAGAACTAGAAGTGGGCGAAGGGCTCGAGGAAGAACTTGAGGAGCTTCCACCACTGCTACCCAAAGCATGATGAATTACGAATTCTGCTAAGCTAGGTTCGGCGGGCGATTCGGGTGAAGGATCAGCGGGCGCACTGGTACCCAAGTCGCTGGCCGTTTCTTCAAACTTGAATTCCGGCATCTCAGCCCGCATGATGCTGGCCTCAGCAAACCCGCTGCTGAAAACGAACAGCACTGCCAAGTACGGCAATATGCCTTTCAAAAGGCCGGTGATTGAGGGAGTAGAACCCAACATAAATTCAAATCTCATGATAGGGCAAACAGTATAACAGATCACATGATAACCTGCCAGCAGCACCTCTACAAACGCTTTACCCGAGGAAATCCTTGAAAAAAAAGTATTTCTCCCTCAATAGGCCCTGCGGGTTTCCACAAAGTTCCAGAGCCGGTGGCAAACTGCCTGAGATCTACAAACCTCACCATGCAGGTCGGCTGAGAAGTCTCAAACTTTGGATTTTGACCACATTGTCTGTTAATAAACCCGAACTCCTCGGCAATAATAGGGGAAAAGACCGATTTGTCCTAAATCACTCGTCCTTTCGCAGTAAATCGTGGAGGCGTCAAATTAGCCTTTAAAGAGTAAGCGCCAAACGAATTCCGCGTTCGGCGCTCACCTAAGTTTAATATCGCGTGGGTACAAACTGATTGCCAAATTCAGCAGTTGCTACCCTGACGACGTTTTGAGAGGACCGACACGACACTAAAAGCGACTGCCAAGCCAGACCAAACGGCAACACTAAGAGGCTCTGGAACCGGTACGAAAACAGCGCTCACCATCATGTCATCGTGATTATCATCTACGGAAGCGCCATTGTCATCAAATCCATAGAACACTTGGCTATACGTTCCATCTCCCGCAGACCCGAGACCATCGTTATAAAACACACCGAATCCCGCAGTTCCTGCAAGCGCGTCTTTCGGTGTCCCGCTTCCGGCAGTCTTTACTCTGAAACCAATACCCAAAGAACTAAATAAATCTCCGTCCGAGACCGCAATTGAACCGATTGCAGAGCCGGGAAAACTCCACGATTCGTCGGCCTCAGTTTCCAGTGAAGTTCCACCGGCTAAAGTAAATGTGGCTGCGGTCCAGGTGCCGCCTGTGACAAATTCGTTTGTATAGCCACTTTCGGCACCGTGGTAATAGAAGTAAACAGTGCCGGCCCCATTCACTTTAATATCAGCACCGGAGTTGAATATCATGTCAAGGGAAGGTGTCAATGCAGCAAGATCGGCCATAAAATCATTACCCCCCGGCACGGCAGTAGCTCCTGCACCTCCAACAATCTCTAAACTGGCATGAGCCGGCACAACGGCAAACAACACAATTACTATTCCAAGAAGAAAATTACGCATGATTGAATCTCCCATGACAATGCAACGAATTAAGCAACTATTGACGAAACCCCGCATGCTCATCTAGGCATGCAGCTTAGATAAAGTGGCAACCGACAAGCTCTGCTGCGTGTCAGTCCCACTATTGCGTCAGACAGCTTGCGGCGGTCTCAGGAGATCAGTGCCCGGAGTGGCAGGAAGAGATAAATGCAACTCGCTAGTCACCTGGCCTGTCAAGATAAAGCCAGCCAAGAGCGGCGAAGATAAAGAACAAACTGCTAAAGTCGAGTTAGGACTTGAGCCTGTTGAGGACCCCGAAGAACTACCAGAAGACGACCCACCACCCGTTCCCATCGCATGAAGCGGTGCTAGGTCGTGCAGATCAGGGGTAGTAGGGTTGGGAGCAGGTTGGTCAGCAGGTGCCGCAATGCTACTGCTCTGACTGTGATTAGCGTCCTCTAAGACAAAGGTGGCCATTTCGGGCCGGATGATGCTAGCTTCGGAGTTATCCCCAGCTAGGAAAGCTGCCGCGAGGACGAAACAACCCACGCACCGCATGATTGAGCGGCAGAAATCATCGCGTTGAGGACAACAGAGATTCATTATGAGTGAAACCCGCATTCTACTGAACTAATGGGCCTACGGGCGTATGATACTCCGGTTGCTGTCACTCCGCAATCATTTGTGCCTGAATTTTTGAAGAAAGATTCCGGACTCTTGGATTTCGGCCATATGCCCCAAGTCATTCTTTTGCAATGAGTTACGACTCAAATACGACCGTCAGAGCAGTCATGGAGCGCGAATTGGGGCTCGAACGGCAATGGACAATCACACAGTAAACGGAGCCTTTCCCCCATTTACCGTCGCGGCACTCGCTGGAGCGGCTCAGGATAAAAGCTGCGCGTGTTGAGAAATTCATTCTGCGTTCCAGGAGTCATGAACCAACTGCCGGTTCCCGTGGCAGCGGTAGGGATGAGATCACGCTGCACCTCATTCTGAATTTGAGTGATCTCAGTTGCTTGCCGGCGCGCAAGTGTCTCTGCTTGGACGTTGAACTCACGTTGCCGAATCTGGGGCCGCACCAGGGCAAAGTAATTCGGCAATCCCCCTCCGTTGAATCGCCCCAAGTTGAGATAGGGGCTTAGCGTGGGTGTGCGGGGTTGATAGCGCGCAACCTGCGCAGTGCTAAGTTGCCCTAAAGAGACGACGAAGCCACTTGCTAGCAAAACCATTCCGAGCAATTTTCTATAGGACATCCGCTTCTCCACACTTCCTTAATAGCCTGATACAGGCCCTGTCCGTGCATTTCGGACTACCACTGAATAGGACACTTACCATTATCTATTCGGCAAATTGGCATGTCTAGTCTCAAGGATTGGGCGGAGTTATCCGATAATTCCGATAATAGTGGTTCATTCGAGTTGCGGCCTCCTGCCGTAAACGCCTGAAGTTTTGCGGGGCGAGTCACTATTTATTCCCGGGAGGGGAGATCTTAGTGCTAGAACAGACCAATACATCTTCGCAGATTAGCCACCGCATATGGTGCGGCTGGCTGCTGTTGCTGCTGGTGGCTAGCAGTGGTTGCCGAGTCATCTATCCGGGAAGGCTGCCCGATGGGCCCCAACCCTGCATTCCAGCCAATGTACCGCGTGAGCAGGCCAAGGTCACACTACCCGATTATCTCATCGAGCCTCCGGATATCTTGCGGATTGAGGCGATTAGCCTCGTCCCGAAAGCTCCCTACCAGCTGCGTGTCTTTGACGTGTTGTCGATATCGACGACCGGATTGACCCAGTCCGAGGCGATCGATGGGGAGTACACGATCCAGCCTGATGGGTCGATCAAGTTGGGTCATGAGATAGGTGCGATCCAGGCCGGAGGACTCACCAGTGAACAGTTACAGGAGCAGATCCTGGCCAAGCTGAAAGAGATTTATACCGATCCCACCGTTTGGGTCACACTCGTACAGATCGGTGCCCAACAGCAGGTGGCCGGTGAACACTTGGTCGCCCCGGATGGAAAAGTCAATCTGGGGCACTACGGTCGGGTGCGAGTCGTGGGATTGTCAATCGAAGAAGCCCAGGCAACTGTCCAAGCTCATTTGTCGCAGTATTTGGAAGACCCTCAAATCTCACTCGACGTGTTGGGCTACAACAGCAAGGTCTACTACGTGATCACCCAAGGAGCCGGCCTGGGTGACCAGGTCGCTATCCTACCGGCACGCGGCAATGAGACCGTACTCGATGCTATCGGCCAGATTCAGGGACTCCAATCGAATTCGTCGACACGGATGTGGATTGCCAGGCCGGGCTACAACGAACAGGGAGGCGATCAAATTCTCCCCGTCGATTGGCTGGCCGTGACTCAACGCGGTGACATCGAGACCAACTATCAGATTATGCCCGGAGATCGCGTGTACGTCTCCGAGGATAAGTTGGTGGCCATGGATACCGCATTCGGCAAACTCTTTTCACCCTTTGAGCGAATCTTTGGCGTGACCCTCCTGGGTACGCAGACGGCACAACGCATCGTGTTCTTTAATCAACCGAATCAAGGCTTTGGAGGCTTTTGAGAAACCAACTCCGCATTGGTCACCCGCGACCAGACTTTGCGAAAATCGAGCTTAAGAATTTGACCCACGGCAGTCGCACTGCCAAACATATTTAGGGAGCAGGCCACCCCGCGGCTTGTTGTAACCTGCCATGCTGAAACAATTCGTAGTCCTATTAACGGGTAGCACGCTGCTGCTCGGAGGCTGTCATCACGGCTGCTTGATAAAACGTCGATCCGAACTCAGATGCCCCACCGATATTCGCCAGATGGTGCCTTGGTGTGCGGGCGAAGACGCCATCTTCCATTGCCCCTGTAAGCCCTCCCCGGTTTTTTATGGGCATAAACCTACCTGTTGGGGTGCCTGGCCGGCATCGGGACCCGAATGGAGGGATGCCTATTGCGGTTGCGTGTTAAGCGATCCCGTTAGCGAGGAAGTGGAACTTCCCAGCCCGATCTTCGAGATCGGTCCCGCATCCGAAAGTGGTCCAAGCTCCGAAAGTAAATTGCCGCTCGAAGAGTCCCTACCTAGTACAACGAGTGCTGAACCAGGTCCGATTCGAAAGTTGCCTACCGAGCCACTGCCAATGCCAAAAGCGAAGCTACAAAGACTACAGAGAGAAGTTGAAGAAGATTCCGTTCGGTTGCGAATCCCACAATTCAGCTTCCAACCGAATGCCAATCACTCTGGCCAAAAGACTTTGCAAGTGGAGCAGGTCGTTTGTCATACTTCGAACCTTCCTGATCGGGACAGTATGATGGACGTGAATACGAATTTCTGTTCCAGACACGAGGGGGCCGGACAACCTGATTTCGGCAGGACCTTTAACTCCTACTTGAATGAAGAGCATTGTTTTATCCGGTAAGCGATCGATAATAGTCAATCGAGCGTCTTAAGCCTTCGTCGAAGTTGATCACTGGTTGGTAATCAAGAATTTCCCGTGCAAGTGAAATATCCGCCAGGCTCTCCTTGACATCTCCAGGCCTGCGATCGGCAAAGATCGGTTCGATTTTCGTGCCCAGGACGCGGTTGATGGAACCCACCAGCTGCAACAGATCGATCTGCGAACCACACGCGACATTCAGGACTCGACCCACTGCTCCGGGAGCCTTCGCAGCGGCCAGGTTCCCGCTCACGACATTGTCAATGAACGTAAAATCTCGCGACTGAATACCGTCCCCAAAGATCGTGGGCCGCTCGCCACGGAGCATTGCCGTCACAAACTTGGGGATCACCGCGGAGTACTCACTATTGGGATCCTGGCGAGGTCCAAAGACATTGAAATAGCGAATCGTCACCGTCTCTAAGCCATAAGTTGCCGTGAAGGCCTGCAGATAATACTCACCAGCCAGTTTGGCAGCCGCGTAAGGGGAAAGGGGTCGAGGTAGATCGACTTCGCGTTTTGACTGAAAGGGTTGATCGCCGTAAGCGCTGCTGGAACCGGCGTAGACCACTCTGCGGACGCCAGCCGCTCGTGATAGATCGAGCAGTTGGAGCGTTCCAGTCACGCAGGCCGCATGCGTGTCCATCGGGGCCGCCACGCTCCGAGGTACCGACGCCAGGGCCGCTTGATGGTAGACCACCTCGACCCCGCGCAGAGCCTCTTCGAGTGAATCGTGATCAAGCAAATCGCCGTGAATAAACGTGATCTTCCCCTCGAGATGATCAAGATTTTCGCGCCGTCCTGTGCTGAGATTGTCCAGCACAACGACCTGTTCTCCTTGGTCGACCAGTGCAGAGGCGAGATGCGAACCAATAAATCCAGCTCCGCCGGTAACTAAGAATCTCGCCATCGTTAGATTATCCCCTACTGAATCGAATGATTAGTGAAGTCTCGCTAAGCTTTGACAATGGTTGCACCGGTAGCTGAGACTCCTGCCAAGGCGTTTCGGGTATCAACGACAAGTTGGCTATGCTTCACAATAGCCTCATAATCATAAGCCGAGTGGTCCGTGACAATCAGCACACAATCCTGCTCCGCCAGAAACTTCGGGGTGAGTTCGCAGCTGCTTAGTTCCGGAACTTTGTAGTGCCGCATCTTTGGTAGGCGTGGGACGTGGGGATCACTGTAGGACAGCTGTCCTCCCCGGGCCGCGATCAATTCCATCAGACGGAAAGAGGGGCTTTCACGGGGATCATCTACATCACGTTTGTAGGCAACTCCCAGAATGCAGATCTTACTTCCCTTGATCGGCTTGGAAGCATCGTTGAGCGCCAAGGCGAGCCGCTCCACCACGTATTCTGGCATGCTCGCATTAACTTCTCCCGCAAGTTCAATGAAGCGTGTCGGCATGTCGTGCTTACGAGCCACCCAACTTAGATAAAAGGGGTCGATGGGAATACAGTGCCCTCCCAAGCCGGGGCCCGGATAGAACGCCTGGAAACCAAACGGTTTTGTTTTGGCGGCAGCGATCACCTCCCACACATCAATCCCCAGCCGATCGTAGACCTTTTTGAGTTCATTCACCATCGCGATATTCACCGCGCGATAGGTGTTCTCCAAGATCTTGCAGGCTTCAGCCACTTCGCACGAGGAAACAGTCACCACCTCGCTTACAGCCGCACTGTAGAGGGCTTCGGCCAATTGAAGGCTCTGAGCATCATATCCACCAACTACTTTAGGAATCTTGCCTGCAGAGAAATCCACATTGCCGGGATCCTCGCGCTCGGGACTATAGGCGAGAAAGAAATCGGTGCCGCACTTGAGGCCACTCGTCGCGAGAATGGGCAACATCACATCACGGGTAGTCCCGGGATAGGTCGTGCTTTCGAGCGCGATGAGTTGCCCTGGCCGTAATCGCTTGGCAATGAGCCGCGCTGTGGATTCTACGTAGCTCAGATCCGGATCTCTGCTGTCGGTCAGGGGCGTCGGTACGCAAATCAATATGGCATCCGGTTCGTCGAGCCGGTTCATGTCGGCCGTGGGGTCTAAAGAACCTTCTTTGATGCAGCCAGCGATCCAGTCGGAGGAGAGGTGGCCAATGTAGCTGTGGCCAGCAAGCAAATGATCCACTTTTCGCTGATCGACATCAAAGCCGATGACGCGGATGCCTTTTGTGATGAACGCTCGGGCGAGTGGCAACCCGACATAGCCGAGCCCCACAATGCCTACTATCACGGACTTGTCGGAAATTTTCTTATTGAGTATCTGCATTAACATACTTTCCTAAGAGACAGATTTCGAAGAGATGGATTATTTATGACAGGTAGTACGCAGTTACGTTATTAGACCTACACGATTGATAATGGCAAAATCAATTCGTCAATACTGTTGCGATTCGTTCGGCCGCGTGGCCATCCCATAATTCCGGACAACGGCCCAACTTATATTTCCCATGCAGCACATCGTGGAGTGAGGATCGCAACAAATCAGCATTGCTGCCGATCAAAGTGCTAGTCCCTATTTCTACAGTGATCGGACGCTCAGTATTACTGCGAAGCGTGAGGCATGGTATACCCAAGAAAGTAGATTCTTCCTGGAGGCCTCCGGAGTCGGTCACGATGACACGTGAATTTGAGGTTAGTGAAAGAAAAGGGAGATATCCTAGAGGCCCCATCAAATGGATATTTGGTGCTTTTTCTAGTTTCACCCTGATTCCTGCCTGCTCAAGTTTTTGCTCTGTACGTGGATGCACAGGAAATACTAATGGGATATGGCTGGATATATCGATTAGGACCGCGACCAAGTCTGCCAGTATTTTTACATCGTCAACATTTGACGGCCTATGAAGCGTGATAACTCCATAATGATTTGGCTTCACTCCAAACTGCTCTGCAACCACTATATCTTTCGCCTGATCCAGCATATGCACGAGAGTATCGATCATCACGTTTCCTACTAACTTAATATCTTCCGATGCACGCCCTTCGCGAACAAGATTGGTGACCCCGGCTGGTTCCGAAACAAGTAACAGATCCGAAACGGTATCAGTTACCATCCGATTGATCTCTTCAGGCATCGATTTATCAAAACTTCGTAATCCCGCCTCGACATGTGCGATTCGGATACCCAGTTTTGCCGCAGCAAGTGCTGCAGCTAAAGTAGAGTTGACGTCACCAACTACAACCACATAATCGTACTTTCCACCGCTCGGTGCGCCTTTCAGAAGCACGGATTCTATTCCCTCTAAGATCCGAGCCGTTTGCATTCCGTGGCTTCCCGAACCAATTTCAAGAGACACGTCCGGACGACGCATACCGAGTTCGGTAAAAAAAATATTCGATAGGTTTGAATCATAGTGTTGCCCAGTATGAATTAAAAGTATTTCAAATTCGCCATCGAATTCGTTGTTTTCTAACGCGCGGATTATTGGCGCCATTTTCATAAAGTTCGGTCTTGCCCCAACAATACAGGCTAAACGAATCGGCATAGTAGTCCAATTTTTTCCAAAGAAGAGTTGTCGATCTTCAAATGTAAGGGTATTGAGAAATGGAATAGTCAGAATGGATCGCAAGGCTGTACTAGGACTATAAAATAATAAAACCGCCTTTGCCACGGAGGCACTTCAACGACTAAACATTTTATGTTGACCGAGCGAGTTCTCCTATAGGCAGAAAAAGGTTGGTAACTCGAAATCAATATCTCACGCGTGATTGGCAAGTGCCACGCCTTAGTTAGACGCTTTCCCGCTGTGGTCCGGATGGATGTCCAAGGCATACAGGCATTTCTTCACCAGAAGCTTGGTTGTTGAAGCGTGGTACCTACACTCTTTCGCAGCGCAAGCATTCATAGAGAAATCCGTGGCAGCAATAACTCGGCAGTTCAATTCGATAGTTTAGTAGAAGAATGGTCTCTATTTGGTCCTTACTTTCCATCCTTCAACAATCGCACGGAGTGCTAACAGGCTGAACTTGTGGTCTACCCCCTGTCGCTTTATATCCAATAAACTAAATTCTGGCGGATTCGTCCCGCCGTATGCCGACAAGCAACACGAGACCCCCATTTTTTCCAGCTCTTGACGGAGATGAGTTGTAATGTCGTCTGACTTGCCGTATGGATAGGCAAACCATTCAGCCGCACCATCCCTTCCAAACTTGGCAATGATATCTTCAACTGATGTGCGGATCTCGGTGATTGCCTGTTCAGAATTGATTTTTCCAACATTTGCATGAGTAGCAGTATGAGGTCCAATATGGAATCCCCATTCGAATATTTTTGAGGCTTCTTCCCAGGACAGGGCGGGAACTCGTTTGCCCAGTTTTTCGATATCGTGAGGAAATGGCCGTTCGGAACCAACTATGCGAGTCGATATAAAGAAAGTGGCAGGCAAGCCCTCACGTCGGAGAAGTCTCGCAGCTAAATAATTGCTTTCGTAGCCATCATCGAAAGTAATTACTACTGCAGGCCTTCTTCGCGGCTCTCCTCGACTAGCAAGAAATTCCGGCATGTCTAGAACCTGGTAAGAACTTGCAAGAAAATGGATTTGTTGCTGAAATTGTTCGATGCCCACTGTTACATCGTCGAGATACTCATCATCCACTCTGTGATATAGCAGAATCGTTACATGAGAAGTACCGCGCACACGATTTAGCAGATTTCGGAAGGGAGCAAAGACGAAAACGTATCCTATTAGTAAGCACGTTTTCACAAGACTCCGAAGCCGTCCAAGAACAGAAAACCGAGCGGATCTTCTTCTCTCGCAGCTTCTGCATACTTTATGTTTGAGTAGAAATGGCGGGATAGATCGAGTTGGGGTCTTTGCTCTTTCTTGGGGTGTCCGAGGCTGCTCGCCGGAATCAAGTTGAGAGAGAACTGACAAGAGCAATTCCTCACCCAATTGATCAAGCAATGAGCCCAGGCCGCCAGGTGTTGTATAGCTGGGAATCTTAAAGAGTCTCTGCTCAATAATGTCACCGGTGTCCAACCCCCGAGCTACCCAATGGACACTTACGCCTGACTGAAGGGCCCCGTCGTGCAATTCCCAGAAGCCAGGAGGCATTCCTCGGTATTCTGGTAAATAGCTCTTGTGTATATTGATGGTTCCTTGTAGTGGCAATTCAAAAAGCGAAGGTTTCAATATTGGTGCGCCTAACGAGATGCCTAACCAAGGGCTGAATTGGCTTATTAAGTCCAAAGTTTCTTGAGAGTGTAGCCATGAGGACCGGTGGTACATTACGTTTGGTCTTTGAGGTGAACAGAGAGAAAAGAGACTAGGATTTGTCCTGCGATTTCCTGGAATCCAACTTCGAACCCTTCCCGGGAACCCAGCCATTAGACTTAATGGATAAGAAATAGGTTCTCTCAATACCCTTCGGGACTTATTTTTCAAATAGGTCCATATTCGGCGCTGTCTGCCCGGTCCCTGAACAATAAGAATGCGCCAGAGTGGATACTTACTGGAAATGGCTTCCAGGGTTTCTTTCGTCGAGGGTAGTGTTTCGGGCCCGCAAAATACGACTATCTTGCGGGAGGTTGAGCGAGTATCTTCAGCGGTTTTCGTACTCTCGTGTGAATGTACATCATACATTTAGAAGAATCTTTCGTAGGCGATAGATGCTCTTAATGATCTTTTCATTCGCCATGAGGCACGTATGATACTTCAGAATACTCCGATACCGTGATGCATACAAGATCCGTATCCGATGATAGACTTTGGCACCTCCTTTAATTCCAGGACCTAGAAGGACTCCAGCTTCATTTCGACCAAACGATATTATCTGGCTGGATGTTGACAGACGCCAAGAAACGGAGCCTCAAATACCTTCGTATGTGACGCAGTTTATCACAACCCTCTGGCAGATCACAACTTAAATAGCGAAAGTACAGAGTGAGCATACCATGAATGAATTCGCCATCCACTCATTGAAGCGATGTCGGACATGTGAAGTCTACCAAGATAAATAATTGAGGTTCAAAGCCGATTATCAGGTGCGACTAGATGCAAATGCGATCCAGTCCTACAGACTTGAGAAGCGAACCTTGTCTGTTATAGCTCGAGGCCTGGATATTTGAGCGATTCGCATCATATTGCGAGGAAAAATACCAACGTCAACGATTCCCAAGGGGCAAGAATTCGTATAACATCATGAGACTTAGGTCTCATGCGTGGCCGGTCCTTTGGTTTTTTTGCGGGTTGCGTTAACATGACCCTCGTTGGAGAGTTCTCCAATTCATCTCCATCAACTACAAATTGAGAGCCTCAAAGCGCAGAAGATTAATCGTTTTCCAAGTCCACACTCATCTCGAGGGTGGAATGGCCACGGCGATCAAATTGGAAATCGTGTTAGGGAAAAAAAGTGTCAGACTCTGAGCCACGTAGCAAAACAATTGGAATTCTTTGGAATCCTTGGGGTCAATACCTTGATGGCCAAAGCCTCAAGAATCGATGGATGAGGTTTATTGGGCATCGAGCTATGATAAAGAATCGGTCAGACCTTGTTCAACTGTTCCAATTACATTATCCCGATCAAGAAGTTTTGGACTTTTCTGGTAAATTGGAGGAGCTCAATTCAATTTCAAAATACGACAACATCGTACTGTTGTACCCCGATCCGATTGGTCACGGGTTCGCGTTCTTGGAGCGTGCCCTCAGAAACAATAAGGCGAGTAATCAAGATATTTGGGCACTGAATGGACGCGGTCGCAGCTTCCGCTTGACTCCAAAAATTGCCTCTCAATTGCGGATTCGTCGGATGTTGGAACTAGTTCCCCTCGCCGAATGCGTGCTTTTGACAGCATTAATTCTACTCAGCCCATTAATTATGCTTTGGAATACTGGGCGTCGGTAAGAAACTTCTTTGGATTTATGATGCTTTCAAGAGGCTAGAAAATGATTCCAGGGCGCGAGCCTCTCTTTAAGGCAGATGACGTATCAAAGTGGTGGAAGTCTAACCCCCAGACATATGCTTCCGACTTTCACGGAGGCATGCAGTTCGGCAACAAGAAAGTTGAGTTCGGCACACGAGAGTATTTCGAATCTATTGATGCTGAGTTTTATGAATGGAATGTAGGCCACCACGGCGACAAGCCGTTTAGCAATCTGTTTCCCTATGAACAATATCTTGGCAAGGACGTCTTGGAGGTAGGTTGTGGTCAAGGATATCAAGCCTCTAATTGGGCGAAGGCAGGCGCAAAGATCACGGCAGTAGATCTGAATCCGCAAGCGGTTAAGATTACTACAGAACGTTTTCGGCAGTTTGATCTCACCGGTAATATCAAACTCTGCGACGCACGAGAGCTTCCATTTGACAACGAAACTTTCGACTATGTCTATTCCTGGGGAGTACTTCACCACTCGCCTGACATAGAAAAATCTCTTAGTGAAGTACTGCGAGTACTCAAGCCGGGAGGAGGATTTGGGGTGTATCTATATTGCCGCAGGTCATTTTACTACTTATGGGGCATGAGGTACGTCGAGGGTTTTCTCCACTTTGAAAACCAATTCCTTTCACCATTGCAACTAGCTAGTCGTTACACTGACGGGTGGGAAAAAGACGGCAATCCCCACACCTGGCCTGTTACAGTGTCTGAGATGAAAAGTGTATTCCAAGACAACTGCGACGATTTGAAAATGTCGTCGCTAGAGATCTTTCCCCCGACGCCAATGTGGGCCCATTTCATGCCGCCTGTTCTGAGAGATTTAGTTCCCTCCTTTGTCCAAAGAGCATGGATTCAAAACGTTTTCTGGAATCTCTGGATATCGGGGCGCAAAAAAACTTAGAGTACTCTATCTCAGTCTGCTACTCCCGTGTCGCGCAAATGACACGCGTAATTAATATATAATCTATGTGAATCGCCGCCAAATGATCGTTCGATGGATGAGTGGAAATGAAAAAAGGATTGCGGATCCCGTTCGCTCCAATCCTGCCTTTTCGATCCCCCTATGCGATGGTTTGTACTCGACCTTGGTTTTCATCAAAACCCGGCGTACTCCCTGGGATCGAGCAACTAGGATGAGGTTGCGTATTGCCATGCCGTAAATCCCCTGGCCGCGAAATTCTGGCAAAGTTTCGCAAGCGGTAATCTCAGCTTCGTCTGGCTGTGCTTTAATTACCTGCGGTGGATCCTTTTGCATGGCATTCGCTGGCAGTAGCCAAGATATGTGGGCGAGTTGATCATCAACATATACACCGTATGCGTAGCTCTTACCGAAGCGATCCAATCGACTGCATTGACGCGCGCGGAAAGAACTATCACTAACAGTGATACTTCGCAAGTCGTCTGGCGAGAGTGCCTGGAATGTGAGCCCGATTTGCACCTCTGGTGGCCGAACAGCTTCCGTATCTATTGCGTATATACTAAAACGCGAAACTTGGCCGAACAACAAGTACAGAAATACTTTTCTGTCAGCACTAAATAATCGGATCGCCCGTTTGAATTTGCGACCCCAACTGACTCCTAAGAAAAAAGTGGCTTCTGGTAAGAGCAATCGCGAGGCACCGAATCCTTCCTTGAATCTTCCCAAGCCTGAATCTACGTCTGCCCCACCTAGATTCAATATTTCTTTGTTTTCAGCACTCAATTGGCTCGCAATACTATTGATCAAAAAATGCGATGCGCCAATCGCCATACCTTCCGGAGACGTTCCGGCGGATTGATAGTAACCCCCATTTGGTGAGATCAGCAATAACACGCTGGATAGCACTGCAGTGTTATGGACCGCCTGGAACAGTTCACCCGCACCAGATTCCAGATACGCTATGTGCTCGGGCGATGGGCCTACCCCATGTACGTCTTCACCACGTGAACTCCGTCGCTCCAAGGATTGGTTCATCAATCTATTATGAAGGATTGCCGCCGCTGCAGTTCGGGTCCGACGAACAACGAGACCGGCCTTCTGAGCTTTCTTCACGTTTCTTTTGTGATTCGAACCCAACATAGACATAAGATCGCCTTTGAGGTCTAAAACGAATTCGCAACGGTCTCTCCTTGTGCAATCTCCAAACGTAGGGATCTCAACTCCGGTCGGTGAACCAAACGTACCGATGAAAAGTTCCGAGACGCGTTGCTGGCGGCAAAACTCTCGTAGGCCATCCCAAAATAAACTGTCTGCCCCAACGAGTGGCATTGAGGGAATTACTAGGTTCCAACAGAGACGGCTTCGATTTAGAAACGCACCGCATCCGGACACGAGCTCGCCAGTGCTTTGTCTCAGCCCCAACGTCCAAATCTCGCAACCAACTTCATCCATTGCACGGAAGTAATTCCAAGTAACGAAAGGGTTAGTGGGCGACAATGCGCTGATGTCCTCGACGAGGCTTTCCTTCGCACGCACAGCAAAGAATTCGAGCGATGTCACGCTGATATCCTTAACTCCAAAGCGAGCGCATCAACTAGGAACTTGGTGGCCCAGTTGAGAATACTTAGGCGACCATACTCGCCCCACACTGGATAAGAACCAGAAAGGCCACCGCGCAAGCGGAAGTCCGGATTGCGAATGTCATGCCGCGTCATTAGATATCGATTTACACGGAGCGCGGCTTCACGATATTTCTCCTGGCACGTAATGAGGAAGAGTTCACTCCATATGATTGAGGTTTGCGCTGATCCGGTAAGGCAACACCACTTAACTGCTGGTGAAAGATCGCTGCGCAGCCTCCCGGCAATAAATCCATCGTGATGCATGATCTTCAGCAGAGAGTCTGCGAGCCGTCTCGCTCCGTCGATCAGATCTTCGCGCCCCGTGACTTTCCCGATTCCGACCAATCCTTGCATGGCGTATGCAAGGGTATGCAATAGTGGTGCCCGCCGGTCGGTAAGGCAACAGTCAGGGAACCATCCGTTGGACATTTGACGTTTGAGGCAATATCCGGCGTTCCTCAAAGCCGCCTGTATGAATCGTTCCTCACCAAGCGCCAATCCTGCGGCGCAAAGCCCCCACGCTGCCTTGACGTTGTAGAGGGTCGATTCGGGGTTGCTAAACTTTGAATTCCCGCATATCCAGCTGCCATTAGTCTCTTGCATAGCAACAAGCCATTCAGAAGCCCGCCACGCAGCTTGCTTAAAACGTTCTTCATCGGTTAGTTGAATCAAAGCACTCCAACCAAGTAGTACCATTCCAGTGTTGAATATCGCTGGACTAGGCTGCGTGTTAACTCTGCCGCCCATCACAGCACCTTCCGGAAGCAGAATGTCGATCTCCCAATCCCCCATAGCGATGGCTCGATTAAGAAGATCGGAATTGCTTGTCAATTGTGCTTGTTCCACAAAGGTCTGGCAGATGTAGCCAGTTGTCTCCGGGTAGCTGAGATCAAAATCCTGGCCGAAGAATACGCCATATGAGACGCCACGATCAGAGCCTACATCCTGCGCCCGCTTCAGCCAATTCATGGCCTCATGAAGGTGGCTTCTAACGTCAACGTTGCCTATGTCAGGATCGTAGAGCGGGGAAAGCAGAATTCGTTGCTTACGCTGTTCCAAAAGGTGAAGCAGTTTTCTCTTTAGTCGAGCAACCATAGCTACAACTCACTCGTCTCCAAGAGTAAAAGCCTATGCAATCGGAATAATTGTCAATTAACAACAATAGCTTCTTTAGAACACTTATTTCTTGGTTTACATGAGAGCGCCTGGCCTGCCCCCAATGTTCTTGTTAACAGCATTCTTTCAAGGAATGATTCCCTTATTAATGCTATTACTCGGTGGGAAGTCCACAAAAGCTTTACCTACGATGGTAATTAGTATTTATCACCAAATCCGGTCAATATAGTTTACTTTTATGTCCGGTAGTTCGTCAACTGGCGGGACACCGTACAGCCCACGGAAGCAAATAACTGACCTCAGACAAACCAAGCGCCTAATCCAATAACAACCCGTCAACGAATCACGCGATTGACTCTAAGTCGCTCGAGAACGGTTTTCCAAAGATCAAGATTACCAGACATTCAAAAGACCCGATTATTGAAAACTCTATTCAGATGGCCTAGATTGCTGACCATCATCTATCATCATTCTCATCCATAATTCAAATTGCAATACATAAAAGAGCGGAAGACTAATATCGGTTGTGCCATTGCGATGATTAATGAGATCCGAAAGTATCTTGTCAGTCTTCCAAAACCCACGTTCGCGAGTACTCTTGTCGGAAAGCACTTGTTTGGCAGTTTCGAAGAGTGAAGTTGTAAACCACATCTGAGATGGGACGGGAAAACCCATCTTGTCCTTACGCAAGCGAACTGCTGGCGGAATGCGATGTTCCATAGCAGCTCGCAAAATGTACTTATTGTAACATCCACGCATTTTCAAATCATTCTTTACTGAGAATAAGAATGAAATAAGTCGATAGTCGAGAAAGGGTAATCGAGCTTCAACCCCGTGTGCCATCGTATTTCGATCTTCAATTCTAAGGTAGAGTGGAAGTGGCCAGTTAGTGATTGACTGCCTCAGTTGTGAGTCCAGCGATAAGTCTAGACGTTGAGGAGTTCCTTTAAGGAGGTTGCTCTTAAATTCTGGCTCGAACCAATTGTTGGCCATATGTCGTCGATATTGCCTTTGGAGCTTTATTTTCTGATATGTGTGACTGCATGCAATTTGGGTCCAGAGTGCCTTTAGTAAAGTGTCTGTGAATAGACCCAACTGTGATCCTCCGAATGCGGACGTAAATGCTCGGATCTCGCTCCAAGCCTCTCGAACCGAAAGATTATAAAAGAGGCTATACCAATAGTTTAGGAAGTAACTAAAGTAACCTGCAGTTGATTCATCTGCACCTTGACCATTAAGGACAACTTTAATACCCGACTCAGCAGCCATTCTGGAAAGTTCAAAGCCAATAAGTGCATTCATTGAATGAACAGGTTCATCGTGATGCCAAAGTGTCAGTGAAAGTGTATTCCATAGTTTCAGTGGATCAGTGGTGCAAAGCCGCAAATCAGCTTTTACCTGAGCAACGGTGTCCTTAATGTATTCGGATTCGTCAAGTTCCCCATGTACGAATGAGAAGGCGCTTATGGGAGAAGAGAGCCCATTCTCCTCAGATAATCGAGCCATTTCACAGATGATGGAGGTTGAATCCAAGCCGCCTGAGAGAAAAACACCCACCGGTACGTCGCTACGCATTCGAAGTCGCACCGAATCAGAAAACAAGGAAAAATACTCCTCGACAAGATCTGACGAATTCGACAAGTCCCCAGACGGTAACTCCCAGTAATTCCAAGATTTCAGCTTGCCGAAACGGTCAACCGAAAACGCTGTGCCTGGTGGAATTTTTTCGATGCCTGCAAAAAATGTTCGCTGGTTAAAGTCCAGCCTCTCTTGAAGAAGAAATTCAGCCGAGATACTCCAATCAACGCCACCACCATAATCTGGATGAACTCGAATGGACTTAATCTCGGAGCCAAAAAGTATCTTAGTATTGCAGCGATATATGAAAAGTGGTTTTATCCCGAAACGATCCCGGGAACCAAAGAGAGTTTTCTTGAGTTTATCATAGACCAAAAAAGACCACATTCCATTTAGTTTGAGCAAACAGTCTACACCCCATTGAATGTAGGCACACAACAAGACTTCCGTATCCCCAGACGTACAAAAACAATAGCCAAGACACTCTAGCTCAGATCGCAATTCAACAAAGTTGTAAATCTCACCATTGAAGACAATTGTGTATCGTCCGTCAGGACTTGTCATAGGCTGATCGGCTGCATCAGTAAGATCTAATATCGATAGTCGTTGAAATCCAAAACCGACGTTTTTGTCATACCAAATTCCAGAACTATCAGGGCCTCGATGCTGGATTGCCTTTGCCATCTTTTTAAGCTGATTGTAGTCAACAATAGCACCGTCGAATGAAACGATAGCCACTAAACCGCACATTAGAATACACTTCCTGGCTTTAGCCAATGATGGATATTTATTACGGAACGAATTATTTCGATCCAACTTCTTGCGAACTGCCTTACATTTCCCATCGCCCAACTGAAAGGACTATTAATACAGAATCTTTTCCAGTCTGATTTTCAATTAGATGACTTGTGAGACATAAGAAATACAAAGCTAGTAAAAGTACTTCTATTAAAAACCAATTGAAGTAAGGCATATACCAGGGATCCAATTATTATCGCACAAACAAGAAATAATATGCCATTAGAAATAAAACTGGGAAAGACTACCTTGATGAAGACTGCCGATCCGTAAACTATGGCAGAAAACATACAGGGCTTAAAGAGTTGAAGAAAGTAATTGCCAAGTGTCAATTCTGTTATAGAAAGAGTGCGCGTTAAAGTGATAAGAAAGCAAATTGGATAGACGGTGAGCCATACAAGACACACTGTGACGATATTTCCCCAATAGCTGGCTGCGGCAAAACAAGGAACAAGTAAAGCAAGTGAGAAGAGATTATTGGTGGCCGCTTTGCCTGGTCGACCTAAACCAAACAACACTGTCGTGTTAATCGATTCAAGCAATCTCAGCGGCACGGGGATAGCCAACAGCCAGAGGGGCATTGCGACTGCTACCCAGTCAGGTCCCAACAAAACTGAAACGATGTCAGAAGAAACTGATGCGATTCCGAAAAAAATCGGAAACGCAATAAATGAAATCATCCGAACGGCAAAAACGAACTTTCTAGTTGCTTCCTTAAGATCTAATTGAATTCTTGAGAATGCAGCAAATCCGACTTCGTTAAAGATTACAGTTACCTTTTGCATAGGTAGAGTGGCCAATTGCATAGCCACGGAATAGATACCAAGTTGTTCGTTGCCGAGAAACCTTCCGATAAAAAAAACATCGGCCTGAGTAGATAGATACCACAATATTCTGTCCATTGACACTAAACCACCAAATTTCATCTCGGCTAAAAGCTTTCTTAACTCAAAGCTCGGACTATAGATTTTGCCAAGCACTATCCACAGTCCAATCATGTTAGCGATGGCAAAGCCTAGCGACCCGTAGACAAGTGCCCATACTCCCCACCCGGCAATAGCGAGTCCGAGGGTGGCAATGCTAGAGATGACTGCGCATAGAAACTCTACGACGGATTTTTTCTGAAATAGCATCTCCCGCTGAATTAAAGCTCGCGGAACGCTTGCTAAGGACGAGACAGGGAGTCTCAAAGCCAAACACTTCAATATTGCTGCCAAATCAGGCTCTTCAAAGAAGTTGGCAACCACGGATGAACACATATAGATTAGTAAATAGACAGTGATTCCGAATACAATTACAAGTCCAAGGATGTTTTTTATATCAGAGTCAGCGAGTTGCCGCTTGTTTATAATAGCCGCCGAGAGTCCCATCTCCTCGAATAGTCCAAAAAACCCTATGAACATTCCAGCAAGGGCCATCAACCCATAGTCGTTTGGTGATAGAATTCTAATTATGAATATCGTTGCTACCCATGTTACGAGTTGTGCCAACAGTCTAGCAGTGAGCAGCCAACGAAGTGAAGATAGGACTTCTGATCTCATTCTCGTCTATACCTTGCTTAGGAGATTCTGGAAAAACTGTTTTCAACGATGAGTGAGGCTACCCGAGGTGTTATTAAAAGCTCTGTTCTATTAAATCAGAAAAAGCGGCGTATAGTGTTGAGATTATTCACACTTCTATGGACTAATTTGGCTACAAGGATACGCTGTGGCCTGCCCCGAATAGAGACATCAGTATTTAAGTTACGTATTGTAGCGGTTGAATCTCACCCCAACTTGGTACCAGTTGTAATGCTAGAAAACAAGATTTTCAGCCCAGGCAAGCCTGGGCTGACAATTTGAAAAATTCTTTCGGTGTGCGGTGCCAATACGCACGAAGTGAAACTTCTGCAAGCGACCTTCGACAGTATTCCCATTAAACGCCCTCAACCTTCTTCTTCTCGGCATCACCACGTCTGTCTCGACAAAGGATACGATTCGCAGGACCTTCGCCAAATTCTTCACCGTCGCAACTATCGACCGCACATCACTTCCCGTGGGGAAGAACTGAAGCAGCTGAAAGCGAATCCTCGCTACAAAGCAAAGGGTTGGGTGGTAGAAAGCACACATTCTTGGACTAATCGTTTTAGTCGGCTCCTTATCCGCTGGGAGAAAAAGCCAAAAACTATCTGGCACTGAGACAACTATCATTTGCTTGGACCAGTCTCAAGTGTGCCGGGGTACTGGGATAGACTGCAAAACTCGGCCTAAACAACCTTAGTTGCGTCTTCGAAAAATCCCAGATATCGCAGTAATTCCGAATATAGCGACGAAAGCTTCTTAAAGGCCCTTCTTCGCGACATAGCAATCAAGTAGAAGGATATGCTAGGCTTCGTATGTGGCGTTAAAGTTGACCTGACTTTCCCATCCACCCTCGTCTACCTATACTTTACGCCATGCTCTTCGGAACAGTTATTCGCACATCAATTGAACCAACCAAGCGCCGCACCTGCATGGAGAGTGCTCGCGATTGGGGAGGCATCTTTCATGTCAAGGCAGCCTAATAGGAAGCCACATTCCGGAGAACACTCCAGGCTCCAGTTTGAACTGCTGGAAACCCGGCACTTGTTCTCAGTCTCGCCCCTGGGTCCAGCACTCGTCCAGCCGGGTGGGATGATCGACGACGTTTCCATTATTCACATGAAGGAGCCCACGGAAGGGGTTGTTGCTTCAGGCCCGACAGTCCAGCCCTTAGTGGATGTGCCACTGACCAACTTTCTCTTTCAGCCGATGATCTGGTCGCTAGAGAACACTTCGGTCAATGTGTTCACTTCTTTACAGCTCAACGGCGACTTCGAGGTGAACATCGATTCGGATTTGACGATCCAATGGACCAAGATCTCTGGTCCCGGTGACGCGACATTTAACAACGCGTCTGCCGCCAATACGACGGTCCAGTTCGATCAGGTGGGCACCTACGAATTGCAACTTGAAGTGACTAACCACGGACAGACATCAGTTGCGTTCATGACAGTCGATGTTACTGCCCAAGTGCTGATACCTGAGCTCGACAGTTGGCTACAAAACATGATTAGCTATGGACAGCAACATGGCGATTCATTAGCAAACTATATTATAAGCAATAATCCAAGTGGAGCACTCGGTGCAACTTATTACGATGCTGCACGCGTGTTTTATCAAATCGCTGATCATACGGGGGACTCTTCTTGGAATGCCTACGCCGAAATGGCGATCACGGTGTATCGAGACAACTACGTATTACCAAATGACGGCGGAGTCCCGGGTTACTGGAATTTCTCACGGGGACTGGTAGAACACTTTGAGCGTACAGGTGACGATTTGTCAAGAGTGGCAGCGATTTCACTTTCTCACAATGCAGCATTCGCCGCTGACGGGGTGCCACTATCATGGACGGAGAGTATAGATGCGAGTCGCGAGGTTGCCTATAGTATGATGAGCTATCTCGATGCGGAGCTCTTAGGTGAACCTCGCAGGGACCGATTGGGAGACTTATTCGAGCAGGCCTTGGGGCACTTAGATCAATGGTTTATTGAAGAAGCCGATCCAACTTATGCTCCTTTCATGTTTGCATTGACGGCAGACGCTCTTATGCAATATTACGAGCGTGTCGATCAAGATCCGCGCATCTTGGAAAAACTACTGTTGGGTGCTGAGTGGACCTGGAACCACGCTTGGAAACCTGAAGACGAAGCATTCTGGTATCGGCTTTCAGAGCAAGATAGTGCGCCAGACCTCAACCTCTTAATTGCCCCAGTCTACGAGTGGCTCTATCAAGAGACAGGGAACATGACTTTTCGTAATCAAGCCGACTCAATCTTCGCCGGTGGTGTCAAGCATTCGTACCTCAATGGGCCAAAGCAATTCAATCAAAACTATCGAGTAAGTTTCGATTACGTAGCAATGCGACAGGCACAGACGTTACAACAAACAGATACTGAGCCATCATCCATAGTTTCTACACCGGAGAAAGACCTTGGGTTCACATTAATTGGAATGAACCAGTTGGGTTATCCATTCGGACCAGATATTAGTGAAACATTCTTTGAGAGTGAAGAGGGGGAAGAAGTACCTCAGCACGCAGAGTTGGAGTCACAATTGACAGCAAAGAGCGACAATCTATTATCTCCATTTGTAAACGTAAATCAGGCCCCATTAAGAGCCTTCTCTGACTTGAGTATGGAAACTGAAGAAGACGAAGAGAACGAGTCTGATTTGACTTTTTCTCAGCTAGCTATGAATAGTGACTGGGCACTTAGGATTTAGTTTCAAGGACAATGATAATTATGGCTTGTAAAATACTGGAGACTTGCTATTTCTGACACCGAACCAAGAGAAGTGAGCCTGGTAGACTAAATGTATCGATAAGCAAGTCTAGAGACTGAAAAATGGGTTTTAGTAACGCTGGATAACAGGACTCAGTGTCTCCTCGGCGCGACAAGCTGAAAACATCTACTTTGGAAAACTCGCGAGTAAGTTTTCTAAGTTGTCGAGGCGAATTGCAGCGATAAAAAGTTGGATAGTTTTCATATCGATCGATTCCGCAAGAGCCATTGATCCAATTGAGATACTTCTCTTTCAATCGAATTTCCTGAAGTATTCGAGACGCCGTAGAAAAGTAATGACGTCGATCGACAGTAAACCCCCAGTAGGTTCCACCATCTCGTAGCACTTTATGAATTGTGTCGAAGAAATCCTTAGGTTTGTTAATGTGTTCCATTACCATTACCGAATAAGCTACGTCAATCGAACATTTCTCAATAGGTGCTTTTTCCAGCGTCGTGCGGTGACAGTCTGCGAGTATATCGCTAACTTGAATGTCGCAATCTGGTTCGATGCCAATCAACACTGAGGCTTCATCAGCTATCTCTTTCTGAAATGACAATTCAAAATCAAAGCCATGTCCGCAGCCAATATCAAGAACCCTACAATCATTTTTAAAATTTCTGATCTCGGCGATGACAAGGTCGCAAAATATACGCGATCGCCATTCTCCTTGGCGATAACGCTGTTGAAGTTGCAAAGCGTTGCCTCTATGGACTTGGAAGGTATTGCTCATCTATGCTTTTTTTGCTTGTATATTAATTGACGGAATTTTTGAACTTCATCTGATACCGCATATTCCACAATAACTCGTCAAAATCATATTTAGAGCTTTCCAACGCGACTGGTGATAGAGTAAACCATTCGGATAGGCTTGGCAGGTAAGTTGCTTGGAAATAAAATGGCGCTGGAGTTACTTCAATGCCGAACTCTCGTAGGCAAGCAATAACCCTGGGCAGAGCTGCAACAGTTACGAGGATAATTCGATCAATTCCGAGTAACCTGAAAAACTTTGATGACTCTAGACACTTCTCAAAAGTTGTTAGGGAACCCCATCTGACGTAACATTGCTTTCTACGAAGCCCAAAAGCACAACAATTCCTCCATTGCTGAAGCAATGGTAGGCTCAGAACTATCACTTAAGATTAGGTCCTGCCGAGAGAGTACACGAGGTTGACTCTATATATGATAAAGACTCGAAGCATCAATGCGGCGTTTCAGCGAAGATTCTCCAAGCCTCGCAATAATCTGTGCATTGGCCTTTTGGGAGTCATCGCACAAGTCAGCAGAGAACTGTAGCATAATCTTCGGGCCAATGCGTAAGTGAAGTCTTGTCTTCCAAGAAAGCTATTAGGCAATAGCTTAGGATAGGAGTGCTGGTCAACTATTGAAATCCCAATACGACGCCGGCAATCTTTTTCCACAGTGGCCTGCCCCCAAAAGTGGTACCACTCTTTATGAGAGTAGGGGTTGGGTAATTCCGCTGCTGTTCTGGAGTGAGGGCGTAGCCCGAACGGAAGAACAGCAGCGGGCCGCGAACTCTACCGGGGTGGCATACCCCAGCGAGCTGTGCGGTCGGTAATGGTTATAATCTTCCTTCCAAGCCATGGTCAGCTTCCGTGCTGCGGCTAAACTCTCAAATTCTTCCAGGGCTAGTAGCTCCTCTCGAAATCGGCTGTGAAAGCTCTCGGCATAGCCGTTCTCCCAGGGACTGCCTGGCTCGATGTAGAGCGTCTCGATGCTCAATTGCTCAGTCCAACGACGGATCGCCTGGGCGATGAACTCTGGCCCGTTGTCCGAGCGAATATGTTGCGGCACGCCGCGCATCGCAAACAGTTCAGCCAGTGTGTCGATCACATCCTCGCTGGTGATGCTGCGGTCTACCTTCAACGCTAAACACTCCCGTGTATATTCATCCACAATGGACAGCCACTTCAGCGCGCTGCCCGAAGTGGTCCGATCAAAGATAAAGTCCCACGTCCAGACGTGATCTGGATGCTCTGCCCGACGACAGTGACACGCATTCACGCTTGACCCCATACTACGCCGCTTTCTTCGCCTTTTCGGCACTTTTAAGTCCTCCTGACGCCACAGGCGGTAGATCCGTTTGGGATTCACTCGCCACCCTTCACGCTTCAACAACTCGGTTATCCGACGGTAACCAAATCGGGGACGCTGGCGCACCAATTCCCGGATTCGTTTTACCAACGCTGCTTCATCCACTTGCGGCTTACGCCGCCGTCGCTGACTCGACCGTGGTTGTCCCAGGACGCGACAAGCCCTTCGCTCGGACGTCGCAAACTGGTCCTGCAGCTTGACGACGGCCTCTCGCTTCCGAGCAGGGCTTACCAGTTTCCCTCCGCGACCACCTTCAACATCTGGATATCCAACGCCTGATCGGCAACCAGTTGTTTCAGACGTTTGTTCTCGTCCTCCAGCTTCTTCAGTCGGACTGCCTCTTCCGCCTTCATCCCGCCGTACTGACTACGCCAGCGGGTGTAAGTCCCTTCGCTCACTTCCAAGGCCTGCAATACCGCGGCCAAGTCTTTCCCAGCATTCAGCATCGCATCCGCATCTCGCAGCTTCCGCACGATCTGTTCCGGACTATGCCGCTTCCTTCGTTTCGTCATCCTGAGTCTCCTTGCCTTCATGGGCGCTTAAGACTCTCATAACATATGGATCACTTTTTGGGGAGCAGGCCAACAGCTTTGCCGAGCTAAGCCGTTTTCCCATGACTAGCTGCGATGTTGCCAAACCGAGTAGCAGCAACAACTAAGGTTGGGTTAACAAGCGGATCATGTGAGACTAATGATATATTAAGGATAAACTACTTTCTCCGAGTGATCGGGTCTGACCGTCTTGTTGTGCGTCCTAGCGGCTCTCCAATCGAAAGCTTTGAAAGAGAGTCGGTAGAGTTGGTTAAAGTGTTTTCCGCTCCACTCAGGTGAGCCATACCTGACTCCGCCCGCAAACAACTGATCGCCAATCGACTTGAATTGCTCTTCTCCTGTTTGGTAAAATAGCCAATAGTAAACATGCGCCACCAAAAGATTGAGGTCGGGTGCCGGTGTGGGGGCTCCTACTTCTGGTATTGTACGATCCATGTAACGAAAGGTGGCGTACCCTATTCGTTTCATAGGGACCCACATCCTGATAGTAATTTCATCCTCGCTGGAAATTACCATTGCCTCGTCATGTAACCATGTAAAAACAGCATACAGTGCCGACTGGATAGTAGGCCAATGCGTTTGAGGCCAGTACGCAGTTGGATCTCGATTGTTCTGCACCTCCCATTCATGGAACTCAATCAGCGCATATGCTGTTAATCCCATCATGAAGGGAGCTACACGACTAATATCTGAATCGCTGAAATCTTGTGTACGCCATTGCCAGAGGTGATTTTCCATCATGGAAACTAACGGCTTAAGGCGTGGCGTGCCATCGGATTCATGGACTCGATTCAGCCCCGCTTTTTCAGCAAGGATGTTAGCTCCGACTGTATAAGCAACCTCACGCGAAAGCACTTCTGAGTAACCAGAGCGATGGTCGGGACCACGTGTCAAACTATCGACAGTTGAAAAAGCTGGCATATCTCGGATCAAACGCAAAGATTCAATAGTTATCTTTCCGCCACGACGAAAATCTTGGTAAAGACCTTCTGGGAATCTTCGATAGCCCTGCGCCCGGAATTCGTTTGGGATAAGATACTCGTCAAAATAGATCTGCCTCGCATAGGAAGCATAGGTATACCAAGGCTCACGATTTCCGGTGTAGTCGGCAATCTGGTAGAAAACCCATTGAGAATCGTAATACTGCGCACCGAGTCTCTCGTCAACAGAGTGACCGTTTTCAGGATTAAGATATTCTCCCCACTTCTTTCCATTGTGAATCATTTTCGACTCCCAGCCTTGTAGCTCGGGGATTTCATCTCCTAATGCAGGCCAATGATGCAGCACAAGACAAAGTATGAGCAAGACGCTAAGACTATTTCTCGCACAATGTATAAATTGTGCTAGTGCAATATTATGCAGTTTTACCGACATTGAAGAATTCTCTTGTCTGATTGTCGAGGTCCGATTTAATGTTGTAGATTTTCTTGGAGTGTTTCGCTTGGGGAAGGTACATAATCGACAGTCGTCCAACACTTGTGTTCTCGTCCTAGTATCCAGACCCAGAAGGCGAGCCAAGCGGCGTAGTTGAGTAGTAGAAACGCAACCGCTGCCGATAAGATGCGGCAACGAGATCCAGTGCCGGTCCACATTACTAATACTACCAAAGCGTAGCCAAAAACTTGTGCAAAAAACATACATCTGTATAAAGGCGTGGCAATCAAAGCACTTGAAATGAAGGCTCCCAACAGGGCCCAGGGGACAGCAAGCCGCAGAACTTTGTGCGAAATAAACTGCCAGCTAGTACGGTTTTTCCAAGGCAGCAAGATGACCGGAAGGCTGGTTAATATCTGGAAGTTGCCGCAAAGTGTGCGGATTTTTCTGCGAAGCTCATCGTGGGCACTGTGGGGGAGTTGGTCGAAGGCCACGGCGTTTGGCTCGTGCTTCACTCTATAACCGGACATTATGACTTTCATTGGCCAATACACATCGTCTAAAATAATGCCCTTGGGTATGCCCGCGAAGAGCTTTCTACGCACTGCGCATATCGCTCCAGTAACTCCAATCACCGAATCGAACTGAGACTCCTGAAGACGCAGCCACTTTTCGTATCTCCAATAGAGACCAACTCCATCAGCACCACCCCCAGAATCATTTAGCACAAGATCTCCACTCACGGCACCAACTTGAGGGTCTCGGAAGGCTTCAACTAGTCGAGATAATGCATGACTATCCCACGTCTGACGCACATCGGCAAAAACTAATATCTCTTGTTGTGCGTATTTTACCCCTTCGGAAAGTGCTACAGCCTTGCCACAATTACACGGAAGTTCTACTAGCTGTACTTCGGATTCTTGAAATGCTCCCTGTAATTCCTTGGAATATTCATTTGTATGTGAATCAATTCCATCGAGTACTACTATGATTTCACCAATTACACCCGTTTGGTTAACCTGTCGGACCAGATTACGGATCTTTGTAAGTATCTTTTCACCTTCTCGATGTGCAACCAAGACCAGCGATACACTACTCACCAGAGAAGAGTCGATTGCCTGCTCGTGTACCCGAAAACGAGCGCAGCACCAAATTATCGCAGGATAAAACAAGTACGTATAAGCAATCAATACAATGCAGACACAAAAGTAAATCTTAAGGGCTAGTTCAATCCAATCAAGCATTAGTTGACAAACCTATCTTCTATGGCTATTTGTGTCTCAACCGAGGCGAATGATATCATTTCTGTACCAAGTAAAATTGAGGCTGGAGATAAAAACAATGTGTGGCATCGCAGGAGTCTTTCAAAGTGATCGTAGCAAGATTGACACCGAAATGCTGCGTCGAATGAATGATTCGCTTGCCCACCGTGGTCCTGATGATTCTGGCTATCACATTGATAACGGCATTGGATTAGCTCACCGTCGGTTGTCGATCATCGATCTGTCAACAGGCAAACAACCAATTTACAATGAAAACAAGTCAGTGGTTGTAGTATTCAACGGAGAAATCTACAATTTCCGAGAACTCCGATCTGATCTCAAAAAATTGGGACATCGCTTCAGAACCTTGACTGATACAGAGGTGATAGTTCATGCTTGGGAAGAATGGGGAGAAAAGTGCGTAAAACACCTTCGAGGAATGTTCGCATTTGCCCTTTGGGATTTGCCTCAAGAAACACTTTTCTTGGCACGAGATCGGCTTGGTATAAAGCCTCTGTATTACAGTGTGCTCCAAGAAAACAGTTTCGTATTTGCTTCTGAGCTCAAAGCGATCCGACTTCATAAAGCTTTTCGTCCCGACATCAACCCACATGCAGTTGAAGAATACTTTGCCTATGGATACGTACCGGATCCGCGCACTATCTATAGTGGTGTAAAGAAACTTCCTCCCGGTCACACACTTCGAGTCACGAGAAACTTGTCTGACATATCCCCTACAATGTACTGGGATGTTCCCTTCAAAATCTGCAATAAATATTCCTCAGAAAATGAAGTGGCTAAAGAACTTCTGGAGCGTCTCCGGGAAGCCGTCAATATTCGGTTAATATCTGATGTACCCTTAGGTGCGTTTCTGTCTGGAGGAGTGGATTCAAGTGCTATTGTTTCCTTGATGGCAGAGTTACAGCCTGACCAAATTACAACTTGTTCTATTGCTTTTGAGCACGAGGAATTCAATGAATCTTCCTATTCCACGGAAGTAGCAGGCCAATATCGCACTGACCATCATGTTCGACAGGTAAAAGTAGATGACTTTGCTCTGGTCAATAAACTTGCTCACATCTACGATGAACCCTACGCCGACAGCTCAGCATTGCCAACGTATCGACTTTGTGAAATGGCAAGAGAATGGGTTACAGTTGCACTTTCTGGCGATGGAGGTGACGAAAACTTTGCAGGTTATCGTGATCACCTAATGCATTACAATAAAGATCGCATTAGAAGAGTCATTCCGACATTATTTCGGCGCTTTTTGTTTGGGAGCCTGGGGCGAGTCTATCCAAGGCTATATCGCGCACCTCAATATTTGCGAGCTCGAACGACTTTTGAAAGCCTAGCTCTCGATGCTGTGGAAAGCTTTGCTCGGGGAAGGATGATTACCACCCCAGAGGATCGACATGCGTTGTTCAGCTCCCGATTCAAGTCGAACCTTCAAGGTTATGATGCAAAAGAAGTGATGTGCGTTCACGCAGAGAATGCTCCAACCCAACATCCGCTCAGCTTGGCGCAATACCTCGACATGAAGGTCTATCTACCTGGTGACATTCTCACGAAGGTTGATCGTGCAAGCATGGCACATTCTTTGGAAGTACGTGTCCCCATGCTAGATCATTTGTTCGTAGAATGGGTTTCGTCACTACCGCCTGACCTAAAGTTGCGGGCAGGGATAAGTAAATATATACTCAAGAAGGCATACCAGTCGCGCCTTTCGGAGCAAATCTTGTTTCGTCCAAAGATGGGTTTTTCCATCCCACTATCCTCTTGGCTGAGAGGCCCATTGCGAAATCGCCTAAAGAGATGCGTTTTCGAATCACGTTTACTCGAAACTGGCATCTTTGATCAAGAAACTCTCCAAACCTTTGTCTTGGAGCATTTAAGTAGACGACGGGATCATGGCCCTCTCTTGTGGGCATTGATCATGTTCGACAATTTCCTCAATGTAGAATCCTAGTCGTTTCACTCGGAAGGATTATCCTTCGCAAGAGAGTTGCCAAGTAGCAACTCATCATAGATTAACTCAAATTGTTTGGCTCGGGTAGCAGGCGAAAACCGTGGGTGCAATGATGCTCGTGCAGAAGAAGCGACTTTCTGTCTAAGCTCAGGGTTCAAGATAACTTCTCTAAGTTGATCTGCCAAACAATGAGAATCGCCTGGCAAAACAAGCCAACCTGTTTCACCATGTCGAATCACATCCGGAATTGCACCTACTCTTGTGCAGACAGCCGGTACTTCCAAAGACATGGCTTCTAAAAGAACGTTTGGAAGACCTTCAGACAGGGAAGGAATTACGAGTATATCGATTGCATCGTAAAAGTCTCGCATATCGCTTTGGTAACCCGCGAATTTCACTTGGCTTTCTAGTCCCAGCTCTGCCACTCTACTTTTCAGAGGTGTGGCCAACTTGCCGTTGCCAACGAAAAGTAAAGTGACATTCTTCACTCCTGAGTACACTGAATGAAAGGCAACAAGCACCTCTGCAACTCCCTTTTCTGGACTCAACCGGCCAAAGACTCCAAGAAGGACGTGGTCGGATGGAATGTCATATTCCTCTCTAACTGCATGTCCCCCCAGGTGACCTTGAATCTCGTCGGCGTCCACTGCATTTGGAATTAGCCTAGAACGCAGCTGAGCTCCACGAATCTTTTCCAATTCTTTTAGGAGTGGCGGAGAAACGGCAGCTGCAATGTCAGCCTGCTTGAGCAATACACGTTCCAACTGATTGTAGACCCGAACCTTCCAGTTTTCCCAAGTCCATCCATGCGTCAGAGCAAGCCAAGGTAGACGCTTTCGCATCGAAATAACAAACGCGACCACGTGGGCCTTATAACCGTGAGACTGTACTAAATCTATATGTTCGGTACGAACTATATCAAACGCTTTGAACAACGCGGCAGGGTCAAAACGGTATCTTTGGGGCAGCAATCGCAACTCGTGACCTGCAGAACGTACCGCATCAATGAACTCTATGCTTTTTGGCTTACGATATTCGAAGGTGCAAATTACGAAGTTATATCGTTCTGACCGCTGATACTTTAACATTTGGAGTAGCCCCTTCCCAGGCCCTCCAATATACGCCGTATCAATTATGATCATTACTTTCAAGGATGGATTAATTGAACTCATTAGGCATCAACAGCATTCGTCTTTCCTTGTCCTGAATGTAGTTTACAGGACACTCTCCAGCTTCTATCCGTGCGAACTATCCCTAAAACCTTCGCCAATCGTGCGATGCCGAATACAAAATAGACGACGCAAAGAGGGAGCAATTGGCGTGGTTTTTGTGCTCGAAAACTAGTTCTAGTTGCAAGAAGTAGTAAGAAGGTGGGCAATAAAAAAATAAAGGGAAGAAAAATAATTTCCGTCGAAACACAAAACATCGTAATTGACATCGCAAATACTAATAACAAAACTCCGAATAGACATGTAAACAACAAAGCATTGAGTCCCCTGGGGACCTTGAACCCCTGGATCGCGGTATTATATGCAGACAAGTTCATATGCCATGTTTGCTGCCGATAAAACGCTTTTAGAGTAGCAGGCTCTCCGTGGTGAATAACTCCCATTTGTGGAAGACCGAGTACATTTACTTTAGCATTGCTTGCACGAATAGCAAAATCAGAATCTTCACCTGTGTGTAATGATATATCGAAGCCTCCGAGCATATCTGAAACAGCGCGAGAAAAAGCCATGTTATTAGTGCATATCAATCGATAAGCATCGTGTGCCACCACTTGGCGATCATATTGCATTTCAACCAGATTCGTTTTCTGAGACCAATGCGTTTGCCACGCTCTTTGTACCCAGGTAGCCGGAGAAGGGGGCCTAACAGGCCATCCGATCAGAATAGCAGAATCGAGTTGCAGAAAAGGCTCCATCGAAAGCAGCCAGTCTTTGTCGATCTCACAGTCAGCGTCAATAAAAGCAAGCCAATCCCCGCTCGAAGACTCTATGCCGACATTGCGACAGGAAGCTAGATTTAAATTCGGAGCTGAAGCCAGTACGTGATATCCATGCTTGCAGGCAATTCTCACAGTTTCATCTTGACTACCATTATCAACGAGCACAGTCTCGACAGAAATCCCATCGGGTATAACCAACGAGTCGATAGATTGTTTTAATCGCGGAATATTTTTGGCTTCATTTAGCGCAACAGTAATTATACTTAATATTCGCATATGCGTTTTAATAGTGATTGAAAAAATTAGGTAGACTACGAAACCTTAGATCACAAGTGAAATCATTCTTGCGCAGGCTGATTACCTTCAACTTCCATGCTTTTTTATTCCTAATCCCACTTTAGGCTGTGTTGATTTGAATATCGCCATATAGGTTAGAACTGCTATTGAGCCCAACTCTTTGCTTGATTCTAAAACATTAGAAGTACATGAGATTTCTGATTACTCATGTCGTAATTGTATTTGAATCACTGTAGTTCATACAACAAGGTTATTATCAAAATGTCCACAGATTCGTCTGAAAGTTCCTGCCCAGAAGAAGTATATCGTTCAAAGGCGACAATTTGTGTGGCACTATATTCATTTGATGTTGGTGGTTCTGAACGCCTTGGTTTGGATTTGGTAAAGTACTATGCCGAACATGGTGCCAATGTCGTATGTTGTGCTACGCGAAGAGGGTTGGGGCCACTAGTATCGATAGTAAAAAGTCTTCGGATCCCTTATTTAGCCCTAGATCTGGAGAATCGCACGCGATTTGGTCGAGCTTTATCACGCTTTCTCCTTATGCGATGGTTGGTCAATCATCGGGTGACATGCATACATGCGCAACACTTCAGCGTTTATGCAGACGTACATGCTCCTGCAGTAGCTGCTGGAATCAAAAATCGAATTGTTACTGAACATACTGCCGAACCACTCTTGAATGATCGAAAATATGCCAAATTAACTGCTCGGTTTGCACACAAGGCTACGTCAGTTGTCGCTATCAACCAAGTCGTAAAGGATGCGTTGTGTCATGTGAGTGGAATTCCAGCTAGTGATGTCTTGCTTATCGAAAATGGCATTGACACAAGACGATTTACTCCAGGTGACATTCGTTCATCCGGCCAAATTCGGATTGTCTGGATGGGTCGGTTGCATCCCGATAAAGATATTTTGACTGCACTGAGTGCTTTTCAAGAAGCGACAATTGCTACAAATCTTGAATTGCGGTTGTTCATTGTTGGCGATGGACAGGAACGGAAGAAAGCTGAAAAGTTTGTAGATATAAATAATCTCGGAACAAAAGTCGTTTTTGAGGGCGAGCTAAACGATCCATTACCAATCCTTCAACAAGCCGACTTTTTTCTTATGAGTTCTCGCACAGAAGGTACGCCGCTTGTAATCTTAGAAGCATTAAGCTGCGGTTTACCGGTTGTCGCTACCGCAGTGGGAGGCATTCCCAATACAATAACCGAGGAAGTAGGCCTATTGGCGCCGGCAGAAAATCCAAGTGCTTTGGCTAGGTGCATATTAATCCTTGCAAAAGATCGTGAGTTAAGACTGAAAATGGGTAAGAAAGCAAGAGAAATCGCGGAATTTACTTTCTCTGTCGAACGAATGGCCAAAACATACACCAAGCTCTACGCTAATCTGGAGTAATGAATGAGAGAAGCGATTAAGTCAATTATCTACGTCATCTGTAAAGCTCTTGTTAGCCCGCTGGCCATTCCAGTCAGGCTATTGGAAAGATGGGACCGACAGGAAAATCTATTTCAGTTTGCTAGCCAGTTTATGAGCATATTTCCTGGCATCCCAGGAGAATATCTCCGTCGAGCGTTTTATATATGGGTTCTTGATTGCCTCACACCTGGACCTACAATTGGTTTTGGCACAATTTTCGCGCAAAGGAATACTGCTATCGGCAAAAACGTTTACATAGGTCCCTTTTGCAATATTGGATCCTCAGCGATTGGCGACGATGTTCTCATCGGTAGCAATGTCAGCATAGCGAGCCCAAGAATTCATGGAATCGACAGTCTAGACGTGCCTATTCGATTGCAAGATGGCAAAGTAGAGAAGATATCTATCGGAAATGGATCATGGATTGGGAATGGTGCAATCATTCTTAGTGACGTCGGCGCTGAATGCGTTATAGGCGCGGGAACCGTAGTCGCGAAGGCATGTGAGCAGAACGGTATCTATGTCGGAAATACTGCTCGCCTGGTTCGTTTTCGCTCCAATTCTAAACAATGAAGAATGTCAATGTGTTAAATATGACTCAATCTGGATCAGTCAACTTTCAGTCGTCATGACAGCTAGTCTTTTCGCTAGCGCCCATCTTTTTGACAATCCGAGCTGGATTGCCAGCGACAATAGAATCGGGTGGCACGTCTTTCGTGACTACAGAACTTGCGGCAACTATTGAACGGTTGCCTATACTTGTACCCTTCAGTATGACCGCACGCGCACCGATCCAAACATCATCACCAATAGATACGGTTTTTATTGACGATTTGAGAATCGGCATTCCGTTTCGTCGGGACAGATAGTCGAGAGGGTGACCGTCATAATCTCGAATTATTACTCCACCTGCGATTAAACAATTGCGCCCTATATGAACTGACTGCGCAACGTAAATTGAACAATCGTGGCCCAAAAAAGTAGAGTTCCCGATCTCTAGAACAGGGCGTTCAAAAACGCTATTGCAAAATCCGATGTTGGATTTTCCGGATAAGTGCACATCAGAGCCAATGATAATTCGTCCTAATCCTTGTAGAAATACAAGCTGCTCCATTCGAAAGTTTGGTCCAACGGCCACGCATTGGCTACTGAAAAGTGGCTGGAACCATACCACTCGAAGTATGTTGAGAACTAAAAACCGGATGCCAACGTGAATAAGATAAAGAACACTAAAGATCGGCTTGTTCAATGGTACAACGGGAACATGTAATCGCACTATGGATTTCGCAAATTGCTTCACCATACTCCAGAAACGACCTTCTCCTCTGCGGATCTTCATGAGGATATCGAACACCAATGCACCTCCAGACTGAGCTTTTCGTTCAGTATCACCTGATTGTATTCTTGTGAAGCATAACGGATTTTAAGGCGTGTGACAATTTTTGGGCATTGGATTCACGGGTCAGGCTATTTAGAAAAGAATTATCTTTCGCAGGTCGCATAGCGGTCGTTTCTTCGGCAAGGTTTTTGATCACTTCACTTAGGTGTTCGATGTCAAGAAAATCAGACACGACTCGATGTGCTACTCCACTCTTCTGTAAGACCAATGCGGAGTCACTATTTTTTTCTGAAAGTGCCAGGATAGGCCTACACGATCCTAAATATTCGTATAGCTTAGCCGGAACACCTATTCGACGCCCAGGAGAGTCAAGAAGCACAAGCATATCGGATAGCCGAGCCTCCTTTGCAGCCTCCAAGTAAGACACCGAATCAGCGAATTCAACCCATCGCAGCAATCCGAGTCGTTCAAGATCTATTCTCAATGAATCGTCAAAACACTTTCCGAGTAGGCGAAGAACGGGAGTTTTACCATGAATGCCACCTTTCATTGTAAGCTGGCGTAGTGCTTCTACAATTGGCTGAGGATTGCGACCAGCATAGATCATCCCAGTATGCAGAAGCGTGAAACGTTCATGATGCTTTCGTTCGGGTGCGATCGGCTCCATTCCCATTGGATCGTAGCCATTGGGTACCGCGACTATCCGGTCAGCAACGCCCGGAAACAACTCCTTAAACATTCTTGCAGTATTTTCTGTGTTCGCAACGATCATACTTGCGCGCTGGAAAACGGATCGCTCCCAAAAATGTTCTAGGAGAAAGTGATTGTTGAAATACGGAGTTTCATTGCCCCAAGAACACCATGGATCCCTGAAATCCGCGACCCAAGGAAGACTGTATTGTCTCTGTAGTGATCGACCTATTAAATGCACATTGTGCGGCGGGCCGGAAGTGAGGACCACATCTGTTCTATCTTTTTCGATTGCAATCCGACACTCCTTCAATGCAGGGCGATTCCATACATCGGTACATCCCTTTATACGGAACCGCTGCAATACCTGGTGCCACAAAAGTCGCGCTCGTTCCAGTGGAAAGTCGACGTAGCGGACAGACGTTTGTGGGGGAATCTGATTTATAAGCTCTGGGTCGTTAGCTTCCCAAGGACGTGAGCCGCTGGAAACAACTGTTACATCCCAACCGAATTTTGGTAGGTGCTTTGCAAAACCAAGTATGCGAAAAGATCCGCTGGCAGCAGATGGAGGAAAGAAAGGAGTGACAATTAGCAATTTAGCCATAATATACTGCCCAAGAGCAACTTTGATAACTAACCCCTGAGATTTGTGAGGGCGGCTTACCTTCAAAATTAGTAAGAGGTCTTATAAGAGTAAGGTTTATCGTTCTCCTGTGTCTCCTACCGCACTTGGGCGATAAGACTCACAAAACATTCGGATTAGTTAGAATAGGCTTAAACCCGTTCTGAAAATATTGTTGGGACAATTGAAACTACCATCGAACAAAGACTAAGCAAATTACATACATCATAACAATAAAAACGCAAGTCGTTTTTCCCAACGAAGCGATCAAGCTAGCTCTATATGGAGTTTGTGCTTCTCCGTCGAATAATCCAAACACAGATGCTGCTATAGTACTCAGGCCTAGGATTAAGTAAGTATGACATGCATAGACTTGGTTCAAAGTGGAGATTGACGTGATATATGCGATAATCAAGGCGGGTATTATGAATATAGCAGAGGGCACTTGTGTATCTGCTAGCTCGTCATTTGTATATTTTCTTCTTGTTAGGTAAGACAATTTTACAGACGAGAAGAAGGCCACTACGAATAATGCACCTCCCAAACACCCTAGCTCTGCATAAGCTTGAATAAATGAGTTATGACAGGCTTTTCCTATTTGGTTCTCATATTCTCCTGGCCCAACACCCACGATCGGATTATTGAAAAAAAGTGACAGGCCGATTGACCAGAATTGAAGGCGGCTCTGACCCGTCCCAGTTTTGATGGCGGATAAATCGACCATTCTATCGGTCGCAATCACCGCCGCTCCTAAAGGGACAAGTAGGACACCCCATTTCAGCCCCTTATTACCCCAACGTATCCATAAGTAAGATCCTATGCCAATCAATAGAGCAATAAAGCCTGCTCGCGAATTTGCGAGCTGCATCCCGTGACACGCAATAGCCATAGTGACAATCCAAAGAACCCGCATCACGATGGATTGAGCGTCAATAGCATTGGCAAGGAATATTATTATGGCCAACACAAGCAATGCCGAAGTATCGTTGGCATCAAAATTCTTTCCTCCCAATGCTTCCGCCCTGAACTCTTGGCCTCCTCCTTCAGGCCTCACGGTTCCGAAGAGTGACGTATGGTAATCAAGAACCATTAGGAGACCGACAAAAAAAATAGAGATTGCTATTCCATTTAAGAATGTAGACACTTTCGGTGGCGAGTCGACTAGAGATACAGCAAGAAGGTAGAGCACACAAGCCTTCAGAAAATCGATCGTGATTTCAAAGGAACTTGTTGGATTTGCCAAACTGGAAACTAGAACCATTCCGAAGAGAAATAAAACACAGATAGTGACGGGAGTCTTCTCGGCGGAAACTGACCGCAAGTAATTTGTGCATTTACCCCAAGAAGAGGCTAGGCATGCAATGATCGCAATCTGGAAAAGTGGCAACCCAGTAAGAATAGGGTGCCAATCTCCTGGGCGATTAAAGAGGAGTGCTATCGCAATAAGGAGAGCAAAAAAACCCATCAAAGTTCCATTAACCGTACGCGATGAGTTGACAACAACGAGCTTGTCGCCATTCTTAATCTTCTCTCCACACTTAGATGATTTCCTGGATATCCTTAGGGGCCAAGAACTAAGACTGTTTCAGACATTCTTAACAACTTTAGCCTTCACAACATCGTCTGAGGGCTTAGCTTGACAAGGCGGCTAAGGCCGATCTTGATACACTTTAACTCAGTATGCTGCAAAACGAATAATTTGGAAAGAGACTCTGCTGCGGAGACTAAAAGAATCGCTTGGAAATCTCCCTGCACCACCGCTATCTGTTCTCGCACACATTTCGCCGCTGTTACAATTTTGTTGCTCGTTGGCCAAGAAAACGCCTAGGCTTTCACTACGAAGTTCATCGACTATCGATAAAACGTGAAAACATGATTTTGGGCAAAACTACTGTAGGCCGACCGGCATTTCCATTCTTCAAATCACACTAGACTTCCTGGCCTTAAGTTGCTCTAGGCCTCATGGGCAACCTTTGAGACGCAGAGTAAGTTCAAACGAGAACTACTTGCAGAACAGTAAAACTCTCAGTGGCATACGTACTTACATATATACTCCAAGGGATTGGAGCTCTATCACTTTCTGAGCTCATTCTTTCTTGAGCTGCGCACATTAGGAGTTTAACCAACATATACAGTTCACCTTGGCCTGTTTGATAATGGCTTAATAGTCTGGCATATTTTCCAAGAATCTACCGCTAAGTGTTAATAATTAATTTTGAATCGTGCGAGAAGGACATAACGTGTAAGGGAGCACAGGCATCCTTGCGGCGTCAAGCGATTGATCCAACTTGCTGAATAACTGAGATGCGACGTGCTGTAGTTTTGCTTTTCTTAACGATGGCCTTCGCCAAGTTGGTCAAAATGTCGAACGGGGTTCGATTAGATAGTGTCGAAGCAAGAATTACACACAGCAGCCAAATAGTGCAAATGGAGATGGGAGTCCGAGCTACTCACATTGAACTAGGGTGACTCACACACTGACTTGTGGAAAGTGTCAAACATGCCAATATCGCAATTTGAAAGAGTGGTAATCCTGCCAGTGAAGGAATCCAGTCTCCTGGTCGATTTAAGACAAGAGCTGTGGCTACAAGGAGGAGTGCAATATGCATACATTAACCCCACGCGATTCAATCTCAGCGAGGCCTAGCAAGGGTGATCAAAGTAGAAGCCCGACAACTAGCCGCTTAACGAGGGTAGCGAGGCAATGAGATTGGGCTATCATTCCTCTCAGGACGAGATCTTTTCAGTAGCTTTTCCGAATTCAAATCAGCACCCAAATTATCTTCATCTGCAGTTGCAAAAGCGTACGACAGAACCTTACGACCGTGAACATTGGAGGAAGTCTCCTCTTCGCAACCATTTCCCAAGATCCACTTCGAGGCTTGGCCAAGCTCGACTGAGCGATTTAGGTGAAAAAACTTAGCAGCATGACCATGCCGGATGCCGGCCATCCTCAGAAAAGTGCATAACAAAATTCGCAAGTCAAGCCACATATTGGCCGTCGTGATATATTCACGATCTAATTTCACCTTCGGGATTACACACTCGGCGGAGACGTCCGCGGACAAATTGATCTGAGCCAGGCCGGTCACTCCCGGCAGTACCTTGGTCCTCTCAGCAAACCCTGGCACCTTCTCCAGAAGTTGGTGCTTCTCAATAATTTCCGGCCTTTCGGGACGGGGGCCGATGAGGCACATTTCCCCACGAGCCACGTTGATCAGCTGTGGCAATTCGTCCAGATGCAGAAACCGCAAGACTTTTCCAACGGGTGTGATTCGAGAGTCACGTGGCTGACACAACACGGGACCGGCCAAGTGTTCGGCGTTGCGATACATGGACCGAATCTTCAAGATCTCAAAGGGTTGATCATCTTTGCCCAAGCGTGTTTGTCGCAGTAACGCTGGTCCTGCCGAAGTGAGTTTCACCAGCAGCATACACAGCAAGATCAGAGGCGAAAACAGCACCAACAAGCACGCGCCCAACAGACGCATCCAGAGTACCTTCTTCGTAAAATAAGCGGGCACCGTGAGCTCCTGGCATGCCCAGGTCTCGGCAGGTTTTTTTTCTGTTTGTCTCTTAGAATGAGTAGCTTCCATTACGGATGACATGGGACTTCTCTCCAATTGCTTTTCTTTAAAATCCTAGTTGACGATTCAATGAATAGATAAATTCAATAGTTAAACAACGCTTTGTCATCTCTGTCCCGAGAGATGTGTTCAATTGGGTGCAAACTTCCAATCCGATTTCGATAGTTCAGTAAGGAACTCGCGACCAGCATCCGAGTCTCCTGGATCTAATTGGGGCGGCAGGGCCGTGGCGAGTTGGAGTTTATAAAGCTGCGGCGATGCCGCAAACTCGTAGCGCGGAGATTCGGAAGCTTCCCAACGATCACCCAGTCCCCAGGCATAATAAATGCGCAATCCTTCGGCTAGGACGTTCTTGGTCGTGAAGTCGAGACTCCAAAATTCGTCCCTCTGGCCTGCACGCTCCTCAAGTTCCACGCTCCGCCGTGTTCCTTGCTGGTCATAGGCACGGCTTGAAAAACAGATCTCCGGCGTATGGACCGCAGTGGGCCCTGGAGGGCCGACAATCACGGCCAGATTCACCACGTGGCCAGTCTCTTGATGGACGTAGCGGCGATTGACATACCCTGCGCACTCCAACATTGCAACAGAGGACTCTTCCATGGGCATTTCTTCTGCCAACTGCCAGTTCCCGAATTGCTTGGGCATTTTCTCTAGTTGCTGAGCTGCTGCCAAGAGATCAGGGGGTGGTCCCCAGCGCTGGGAGTAATTTCCGTAGAGCACCCCACCGATGAGTGTTACCCCCAAAGCTACTGCCAGGGCCAGCCACCGTTGGGCTTGGCCAGAGAAACCTGGTGATTCGTTTGGAATCTTTGTCATAGTTGTGCCCCTGTGGAAACCGGTTCTGAGACAAGCGACGTATTGAGCTCCTCGAGAATCATGCGATCATCTTCGGTCAGCAGGAATTTCTCGATTCCAAACGCCTGCGCTTCGCTGAGCATGCGTTGGGCATCTTCCTCTCGCCCGGCCAGATGATAAGCGGCTGCCAAGTGTAAATAATATCGAGCGTCAGCCACTCCCCCCGCCGTGGCCTCTTCCAAGCTGGCGATTGCCTCATCAGCCTGGCCAACTTTCAGATAAATCGTCCCCTGGGTGTCCAGCAAAGAAGCCTGCCGCCCGGCCAAATCGATGGCACGTTGAATCACCTCCAACGCCTCTGACCGCCGGTTGGGCTTTTCCGCTAAGAGAGTCGCTAGATTGTTCAGGGCCAGACTGTTTTCTGGTGCCAGCTGGACAATGCGGGTGAAGGCCGCAATCGCCTCATCATATTCGCCGTTACTCGCCAGCCTGACGGCATCTGCCTGCAGGAGCTCGATGTTATCTTGATGATCCCCAAGGGCCAGGCGGAGGGCCTCGTCAGCTTGGGGAAGTTCTGCTGCAGTGGTTTCGTCCATCGAAGTCATGATATTGGCGAGGGTGGCGGCGACCTCGGACGACATGTTACCTGCTGACAAATCGATACAGACCTGCGCGGCTTCCGCTCGTTTGTCCTGCTGGAGAAGGGATTGAACGACTAACACATACGCCTTGGGATTGACCTCCATCAAGCGGCGATACCAGGTCTCGGCCTCGGCATGGTCGCCCAGCAGGGTGTAAAGCCGGCCGATAGTCAAGTATTGCTGGGGGGAGCTCGAGGCAGCCTCGTCGCGAGTTTGTTGTGCCACAAACCGGTCCACGACAGCCTTCGCTTCAGCCGTGTCTCCCTGAGCTTTCATGACCTGAGCCGTCAGGGCCACGATGAGCGTTTCGAGCCCGACATCCCCTTCCAGTTGTAAGCGACGCAAGTCGATCAGACGCGCCTCGGCGTCTGCGAGAAACTTCGCCTGGAGGCTCTCAGGGGCCACGCTGCCGGTCGATTCTGATGCTTGGGTTGCCTTGTCTGCTGCGGCTGTCGGTTGAGACTTGTTCACCTGCCGCAACAGAAATTCGATGTAGTTGGAAAGTCGCTCGGCTGAAGGTGGACTGCCCTCCAGCACAGCACGAAACTGTTCTTGCGCTAACAAGAGCAGTGACTCCTCTTCGCTCAGTGACGCTTCTTGTTCCAGGATCTGAGCCACTAAGAGGCGACTTAAATCCGCTTCTTCGCCGGTTGTCGCCGCAATTTGTTTTTCCAAAATCTTCCGCGCTGCCTGGCAGTTGGCGATTCGTTCCGACCGCGTGCGTCCCCGTTGGGCAAGGAGCATGGCCCGTAACCGGTCATTGGTTTTCGTATTACTGGTAGCAGTCCCTTCGATCGCTTTGAGCAGCTCGTTTGCGCGAGCCCAGTCGGCTGACTCTCCCGAAGATGCCAGGAGGACCGCAAACTCGCGACGAGCTTCATCGCTTGTTGGATCAAGCTTGAGGACCTGTTCATATTCGCCCTGTGCAGTTCGCGGGCTGCTTCGTGCCAGCAGTCTCGCGTAGCGCAGACGAATCTCAGCATTGGTGGGATCTGTTTCCAAAGCAAGCAGATACTGTCGGGTGGCGGCCTGCGGATCGCCGATTGCTTCCCATCCTTGTGCAGCAAGGTAATGGCGTTCTTGGAGCTGGTTGGACTTGTCGCTAGCCAGCTTCTCCAGGATCTGACGGGCCTCCTCTACCTGGTTATTCTGGGCGAGGATTGAAACCATTCCCATCCAGACTCGGTAGTCATCCGGCAGGTCTTGGATCGCCTCCCGCAGAACGGACTCTGCTTCACTCGGTTGTCCGTACCTTAACAGCAAGTTCGCTAAGTAGAGTCTGCGCGATGCATCCTCAGGGAATAGCTTGACACTTTGCCGGGCAAGATCGAGGGCCTCATCACTACGATTCTGCTTGACCGCCAGTTCCATGTTCATGGCATTCACAAAAGAGGCCGCCGACTGGTCTGCTGAGAGCATGGCCAGGAAATTCTCTGCCTCCTGAATCCGATTGAGCTGATACAGATTGGTCACCAGCTGCTGTAAGGTAAAGGCGCGCGTGTCACCGAGGTCGACTGCCAAGCGGTAATCTTCGGCCGCCTGGAGCGTATCGCCTGTGAGTTCCGCATAGCGAGCGGCTAAGGCCACCACCGGATACCACTTGGGTCGGGTAGCTCGCAGCGAAGCGATTGTCTGCTTGAGTTCTTGGCGATCTTTCGGAGAGAGCGCTTCGTAATTCTGCAATAGGCGACGGATCTTCAGATACTGCGCGTCAGTGCCCTGATTGGTGAGGCGGGCCAATTGCTCTTCCCAGACTTGCGCGGTTTCCACCTCCTCAGCAGCCAGCGAGATCTCTGCTCCGAGGGCCAGGAGTGTGGTATCTTCGGGATACTCTTCGATCAGTTCTTTCGCATTCTGCCAGGCCTTTTTCAGATCGCCATCTGCCACCATGATCTCTAATCTGCGGCGCAGAAGCGGCAGTCGGTCGATCGGCGAGAGTTTTTGGGCTGAACTCTCCAGCAAAGCTTCGGCCTCTGAGAACTTTTTCTCCGACGCGAGCAGGAATGCTTCGAGCAAGACGGGTTCCGTTGATGTCTCCGCCAGCTCGCCGTACCTGGCTAAGGCATTTTGTTGATCTTGTTCAGCACCGAGTTGGTGATAGCGGACGGCCGCATTTCGCCAAAAGAGTTCGTTCTCCGCAAACTTGTCTTCAGCCTCACGCAGGAGCGCTACGATCGTCCGCGAGTCCGCTCCGCTGGCCTGGAGATAATCAATTTCCGCGAACAACAATTCCCAACGCTCCGCTACTAGAGATTTGGCCTTGTCCAAAGCTTCCTGGAACTCAGTCCAATTGCGCTGGGTCGGCGGGCGCTGTAGCTGTAACAGCAGCAGGGCCTGCGCTCGCTGTACGAGCAGATTGTCACTCGGACTTGCCAGGCGGAGGAAGCGGTCGATGTGGTCTAAGGCCACCTGAGCATTCCCAGCGCTCAAAGCACTCTGGGAGGCAGCCTCCACAACCCCGACTTGGTCTGGCAGGACCCGCAAGAGAGAGTCCCAATATTGGGCCGCTTGATCCCGCTGCCCCAAGCGACTGTGATGCGCCGCCAAGAGCTGCGCCGCTTCGATCCATTCTGCGGAAGTTTGCCCGGCGGATTCTTCGGTCAGGTAAATGGTCTTAAGCTCGGCAAGGGCCTTGGCTGGCTCCTCTTGGGCGAGGTCCAAACGGGCCGACAAGAGCCGCAGGCGATTCTCCAATTGATTGCGTCTCTCCGACGATAAGCGGGCCAAAAAAGTCGAACTCTCTCTCCTGAGTTGCTTCAGCGTGGCTGCCGCTTGTTCCAGCTGGTTGGTCTGCAGCTGGAGCATGCCCAGTGCCAATCCGAGTTCGAAACTGTTGGGGGTGGCCTTCATGCCGCCACGTAATAAGTTCACTGCAGCGTCCGTTTTTTCTTGCTGCTGGAGCAGACTTGCCAGTGCCAGGTAGCCCCGCGAATCCTCGGGGGCGAGCTCAATCACGTGGCGCAGCTGGGCGTCGGCCTCTTCGAGTTGCTCGGGGGAGTTCTCTCCAGCGAGTCTTCTCAGAGCAGAAGCCAGAAGACCTTCGACATGCTCTGGATCGAGTTGAAGCGTGGCCTGGAGATCTTCCTCCGCTCCCGGCAGGGAATAGCGCTGCCGGTACTGATACCGGGCCATGCGGGCTTCGACATCGTCGGATTTGGCTGCGACGAGCTGGTCCATGAGTTTGTCGGCCCGAGTGGCCGGGTCACCCTCTGCCGGTGGGAGCTCTGCCGAATGCGTCCGGAGGCTGCTAGCGGTTACTGCGATGAGCTCCACGTCCTCAGGAGATTCGTCGGCTGCGGCAAGCAATTTTTGCAGCGATTCGGGAATGGAGAGGCTGCGATCTACGTCTGCTCGCACGATCTGGGAGATCGCCATGACTTTGCGAGCGCTGCGAGCTGTTTCCGGAGTCCCGTCGAGAAGCTGTTGAGCTTCCTTGTTGGCTTCTTCCAGGGCTCCAACCTTCAACAGATTCTCAGCGAGCATTTGTCTTAGATCGTCGCGCTCGGGAGCACGTCCCAACACGCGATAAAGTAAGCTGTTGAGCCTGAACAGGCGGTTCGGATCGGGCTCCCCTTGGGCATAAGCCTGCACCAGTCGGACCAACACCTCGGTATTATCAGGCTCGACTAGCAGGTAGCGCTGGTAATAGGAGGTCGCCTCATTCCAATCGCCTTCTGCTTCCAATTGCTCGGCACGGGTCAACAGAGCATTGGCCGTCTGGCCGAGACGATACTGATACCAGAAATACCCTGCGACCGCGAGTAAGACGACAACGATCACACTCACCAGTAAGAGGCGCAGATTGACCGTGTAAACACGGTTCTCGGTTCTGGATGGTGTCGAAACTACTTGAGCCATAATTCAGGTCACCGGGTGGAACCTTCCGAAAAAACGAGTTTGATTATTTTTGTTAGGCAGTGCACTGGAATGTTCTTATTCGTGTTGCCCATACGACCCGTAGTGGTACACGTAACGATTCACTGAAACTCCGCTCAGGACGACACCGGCGAGGTTGGCACCAGTCGTCTGCAATCGCTCCACAGCACATCGAACTTGCTTGGCCCGACTGATATCCGCCAGGGAACTAAACAACACCAGATCCGCGGCCTTGGCGTAGATCAAGGAGTCACTTGCCGAGAGTACGGGCGGGGTATCAATGAGGATCGTATCGAAACTACCACGTAGCTTATCCAGCAGTTTCTCGATCTTGGCTTGGTCGATAAGATGGTGGGGATTGCCTTTGAGTACTCCTGCGGGAAGTACGTAGGCTTGGGTTTTGCCAACCCGATGGATGGCCTTTTCCAAGGCGACCTCGCCACCGAGTAATTCGACGATTCCCGGCTGACTGGGCACCTCCAGGAACGAGGAGACATCGGGAGAGCGTAGATCCGCGTCGATTAGCAGTGTCGGCTTCTTGCTCGCTTTGGCGATGCTCAACGTTAATGCGGCTGCGAGGCTCGACTTCCCTTCTCCGCTGGCAGCGCTGCAAATCGCAATAATCTTATCGACTCCCGGTTGTCCTACTTGTTCTGTCAGCATGAGCTGCGTGCGGAGGCTATCGATCGACTCGGTATAAACAAACATTTGTCGCTGTTGGGGGGCGGCGATCTGGGCCTGCGTAGTAGCCACACGCTGGCGTGGAAATTGTGCAACTTCACCCAAAAGAGGCAGTGAGGACTCATTCGTGAGTTGCTCAGGCGTGCTGATCCGCTTCGCCAGAAACTCGTAAGCGATGGCAAGTCCTAAGGGAGTGACCAGCGACACAAGACTGGCAAGCAATAGATATTTGTAGGGGATGGGCTCGATTGCAATATGTGGAGGAGAGGCACTTTGCATGAGCGTGACGCGTGTCGGTGCCCGTTGTTCAGTCTGCAAAGCCAGTTTTCGGGCCGCGATCAACTCGAAGACGCTCTCTTCACGTTCCAGTTCCGCCTTGGCAAATTCCAGTTCTGCGCTCTGGGCCCCCCCCGACTTGAGCTCGTTCATCTGTTCTGCGAGCTTGGCTGAGAGCATCTCTCGTTTCTTGCTCAGCAGGCCTAGCTCTTGCTGTTTGGCTCCCACGAGTGCTTCTTGTTCGGCTTTACGTTCTTCACGACGCAACGCAATCAGCTCCCTCTTGACCAGCTCCTTGAGTTCCTTTAGTTCTGCCTCGACATTTTTGGCTTGTTCTTGCAGCTGAATGTATTGAGGATCCTCTTCCCAAGTGACATCTTTCTTTAGCCGTGGCTGAGACTTGATCTCTGCCATCTGCTGATGGATGAAATCGCCACGTTCCTCCAGGCGTCGTACATCTGCACGGTTCGAGATCTCAAGTTCCAACAATCCGGAGGCAACCGCTCTGTCCTCGCCGAGCATCGGGGAATTGTTGATCGCCTGCAGTTCCGCTTTAAGGACTTCGAATTCGACATCCGTCTCGGTGAGGCTCTGATAGAGACTCCCGGCCGGCGAAAAAGCTACGGCGTCGGTGACAACACCTTGACCGAATGGATCTTTACCGGTCAGGTCTTTCGCCAATTCCACGACGCGCTTGCGGAGCTGATCCACTTTGGTGCCGCGTTCGAGTCTTTCCTTCTCCAAGACTTCAATGACCATTTGGGAGCGCTGCCGTTCTTCACGATTCTGCAGCGCAAGGTATTCTGCCACCACAACGTTCGCCACGCTGGCCGCATCCTGAGAGGAAGGGCTTACGAAGGAGACCTCGTAGAGTTCCGATTTGCCAATCTGGCGAACCGTCAGTTGTTTCTGTAGATACTTGAGGGGATCGGGCGACCGTTTGATTTCTGGGATGGAAGCAATCTCAGGGCGACCGAGCACAGGGGTAAGCACGACGGGACCGCGGAGTAATTCTATCTGCGTTTGGACGTAACGCTCGGAGTCTTTATTGAGTGCCCCTTGCTGAAAAGCAATGAAAGGGGTCTCCGCCTCAATCTTCACTAGCGCAGAGGCTTCATACTTGGGAACATAAAACATCAAGACTATCGCGCCAGCGCCTGCCGCAAGTATGAGTCCTAGGGGGACCACCCATTTCCACCAACCGGTGAAGACCCGCCAGACGAAAGCAGGGGTGATTCCTTGCTCATTCGGAGTGGAATTTTGCCGAGCGGCTGCTGGCATAGGTCGACGCAAGGCGTGGGCCACGGGAATCCGAGCGGGCAGTCCGCTACCGGTAGATTCATGCTCAGGAGGGTTGGGTGAATTGTTCATCTTTCAGTCTCAATCAGCATCAAGTTGCGACTTCCATGTTTCTAATCTTTTTTTAGAGCCTCTTGCCTAACGTCTAATTTGCCGCTGGGGGTGCATTGCCGAAAATCTTACCTGTCGGGCGAAGCTCTTCTACTTGGGGAAACAGTCGATCCAAGTAGATCAAGAACAACCACAGTAATACGGCGGCTAAAGGGATCATTACAAAGCCGGCGATGTCATGACTAAACTTCTGTCCAGCGTCGCTGGATACATGCTGGTAAAGTAACCCTGTCACGACGATCCGCGTGACATTGGCCACAATGGCCACTGGCAGTGTGGCCAACAAGACCAAGGCTTTTTGCCAATAACTCCAGCGGGAAAACAAGACAAAGGCGAAGGCCAAGGCGAAGATGCCCACAAATATCCGCATCCCCGAACAGGCTTCCTCCACAAATAAAGTATGATCGCCCAGCAAGATGACATTCCCCTCAGCAATGGCGGGCTGGCCCAACATCATGAGTACCGCGGTCCCAAGTTTGGTCGCAATCGCCTGGAGGGGGACCCGCAGCCACCGTTCTGCCGAGAAGGGAATCGGCACCATGAACCACAAAAAAACTAGGGCTGGCCAACTCCATTTCGCCACGGGGGTTCCATAAAGGAGCCACACCACGCCGGCCACGGTGAGTGGCAAGGTCCAGCCATCTAAGGGGAGTAGGTAAAACCTGCCGGCGAGCACACGCAAGCCAACAGCCGCCGCCAGGAGACCTAAGCCCCACCAACTTGCACCGACGTTTTCAGTAGGGAAGGAAGAACGACGACTCCAGAGGAACACCAGGGCAATAGGAATCACCAAATAACCATGAGAATAGTCCGGCTGGCTCTCCCATTTATGGACCATTTCAGTCAGTGTCGGCCAGTAGGCCCACACGATGGCGGCCAGTGCTAAAGCGCCACTGAGTCCATACCACAGGGGACTGCTTGGCAACGAAGGGGAAGCGCTTGAGAGTGAGCTGTCACTGGGTGCAGCTCTCCCTGAATGGCTGCTTGCCTTCGCTTTCATTGACAATTTGTCTTGTTTTTTCTTTTTCATTTGCTGCTTGGCTGAATCCTCAAGCCAGACGAACTAGGCTTCTTCGCTACCGATTTGAGAGGCAGCTAAGAATCGTCAATCGTCTGCAGGAATTCCTTGTCTCTCTAGTTAAGCATGTCAGCACATGGCGGTTATCATCAATGTGCGACATGGTAATCTTCTCCTAGTATCAAGTGGCCTCAGCGCGGACTCCGTCCCCGTCGTTTACGCCCCTTCAAAAACGATTCTCTTCAAACTTCGAAATGTCACGGCAAAAGCACTGACATGGCCCATGTCAAAAAACTCTTGCGGCTACTCTCGGTTTCAAAGGTTGAATTTGCCAAAAGCACGATTCAACCAGCATAACATCGCCTGAAAAGAGAGCGAACACCCTACCTTCCAGGATACTCAAGCACATCTGGGGTAGTATACCCAAATACATGGACATTATCCATAAATACGGTGATTACAACGCATAACCCAAATATTCATAATAAATTCACATAATGCTGTTCAATTTCTAGCGACACTCCCCCCAAGATTTCGGCAATCATCAGGAATAAACGTGTCTTTCCACCTCGCTTAATCACAGTGCCACGTTTGCCTTTTAATAGTCCCGCTATGATCTCGACTTCTTGCCCAGCGACCAGTCGCTCTTCAATTCTCAGTGGCACATCTTTTTCAATAAGGTCTGCCAAGTCCGATAGGTTGCGATCAAGAGATTCTTGATCCACGACCAGATGAGTTGCCACGATCCGATTCGTCTTCAGTGCTAGTAGCCGCTGCTCATTGGTGGCCTTAAGAAACAGGTAGCTGGGAAAAAGGGGCAGCCAGGCATAACGTGAACGCCCTCGTGTCACAGACTTGCAGTGGGTGACCGGCAAATAATGCGGCACTCCCAGTTTCCGCAATTCTTCCGCAAGTTTCTTTTCCTGACGCGGCTTGGTGTGGACTAAAAACCACTGCCCAGGCTCCGCCCTCACGACAGCCGCACAATTTCCGCTGGGACCGGCAACTTCAGAAGTTTCATCTGAAGTTGAAAGTGAGTTGAGTAAACCATCTGGGAAGAGATAAGGATTTTTCGTTTCCATCGATCCAGGGGGATGTCGCGAAACAGAAACATCCGAACTGGCAAGATGGCCAGAAGCAGCAGGCGGCGATGATTCAATTAACATCTGAACTTCACGATCAGAAATTACCCGCGTGACCATGCGGCTATGTGGGTTTCTCTGTCCTGTGAGAAACTCTAGGGTAATACAATAAGGTATCTGAAATTCAGTCTTGGGTGCCGTGGCCAAATACCACGAAGGATGCCACTACATCACAAGGAAAAGTTCCCTCCACTTGGACTAAACAGTAACTACACTTGGACGAATCGGTTGTTTAACCGCCAGTATGTTCAATAAGACGAAAGTGTCAAGTTGTCGCCCTCCTTGCAAGAAAATCTTGGCCCACGGCTAGTTAAGGTGGGAAGTTCTACAGGTTGTAGGAATCTAAACACCGAGCACAACATCAGCCTGTTCTAGTGTGTTCTACCAGCCTGCCCTGGTGGATTCCACCAGCTTGAAGTTAGCTCATTCTGATAAATCAAATAGTAGGAATTGTAACATATCTGCGGTTCGCATCGTCGTATCCTGGGTGAGATTGGGAATCTCTCCCCCATTGAAGGATGCGGAATTCCTCAGGGTGTACCGCCCAATGTACGAAAAAACGCAAACTCCTAATTGCCAGAAAGACGATTTGCAAAGCCTTCGAGGTGACGCTTGAGCCATTTTTCGGCAGATCGTGCCGGAGGTAATGTCAAAAGTCGTCCCATCCATTCGATAGATAGGTACGACAAAAACCTAGCGCTCTTGCAGCATTGTTGACCTAAATGTGGATACCCGCAATTTCAAGGACTCATGCGAACGCAAGTCAAATTGCACTACTTCCTTTGGGGGGATTCGAGATTACCGTCCAAGCGGGAAATAGCTTGGGGACTCATCACACACTCAGAGAGCCGGACTCATGCTTTGGCAGATAGGAGGCAATCGGTTTTTCCGTAGCTGGATTCGGATTCAGGGCCCTCATGCCTTCCACCCAAATTGCCAAGTACTAAAAGAAATCGCATTAGCCATGGATCAAGAAGCGGGAACAGGTCAATTCCTCCCATCCCCCTTGCGTCCACATTTCCGTTTTCTGAATGGGATAGATGATCGTCAAGCGGAGAAATCTTAGGTTTGATAACGAACCTCGTGAGCAAGACATACTCTATCGGTGCCGAGTTTTTCCATGGCAGCTGCTTGGTGATGGGTCACAGCGATACGAGATATGCCGAGAATGGCGGCAATCTCAGTGACCAAACAGCCGAGACTCGTTAGTCTTACAACCTCAAACTGTCGGGGCGATAGCTGCGAGTTCATGACTGGAGAGCCAATTAAGCCGCGTGTGGCAGTAGGGGCCCTCCGGCTGGTTAATAACCCGCGGGGCGTTTCCGAGCTGAACGGCAAGTCGATCGTGCCACACGATCTCTTTGCACCAGCTCAAATGGTGAAAGGTTCCGGCACGCGTTGTTCGGTTGACTATCCGCAACTGCCATTATTGGCCACCCGATACGTTCACTTTGGAATGGAGGGTTGAACATTGTCACCATCAAGAGTTACTCGTCTATCTAGCCGAGCGCTCCGACTGCGACTTGCATCGAGAAGTTTTCTAGGCGACCACGATGTTCACGTTCCTGGCATACGACCTAACGTCAATGACCGACATCAATTTTTTGCCGGGACCTTTTCCAACTCTGAGCACTTATTGCAATTCGATGGTTTCACTCTTTCAGGGGACCATCAATCATGCAAGGCTTTCTTGCCGCGACGGACTTGGCAGAGGCTAACGACTTGAACCTTGAGGGGATTCGACGGCGGCTAATCGGCCGGGGATGCCTATCCGATGGGTGGTTGGTGGTGAGTGACAAGGGGCGAGCGATAAATCCCGGGGCTGGGATCTGGGGACTGGGGACTGGTTTGGGTTGGGCACTCGGTGCCATTTTTTTGGCGTTGGCCAAAGAGGAGATTGGGGGGAGCTCATGCGGCTCAAATGTTTTGGGAGAGCCAGAATTTCGACTCTGGGGTGCCTTTCCTGAGCTTGCCGGGATATCGGCTGAGTCAAAAAAGGCTTTAAAATAAGGCCCACTCATCTAAAAAGGCTCTTTTTTACTTACCCCGGTAATCGGCGTTGACAGTTTTTGCAAATTCTTCGTCTAATGCGCCTCGATGCCTGCTAGCGTTGCTAGTCCTTGAACGGGGAAACAAGGAAGTCACGAAGGGGAAGTGATAGGTGTTGTGTTGGAGTCTCCTGGGACTCCGGCTGAGCCCATGTTTGGCACGGTTTTTATCACAACCATTATCATCAAAGGAAACTTCCTCATGAACCTTCAGCCTCCCCAAACCCAGTCTTCGTATTCTCGCCCCAGTTCCAATGGGGATTCCTCGGCTGCAAGCCTCGACGAGAATGACTGCGAACTAGACGAGTATGAATACCGTTCCCTGGAAGACCTCCAAGGGATATGGAATGATGGTCTGAAATATGCGCGATCTTCTTGCCCCGAGCAACTTTTGCTCTTACAACGCAAGTACGTAGAAGAACGCGAATACTACTCCGACCAATTCAAGCAGGAAGCTCAAGGCGATGAGCCTAATAGTGCTGCCGCTGAGCCACTGCCAGAACTCGACCTGGCAGTAGAAGCTGTCGCCCAATTCAGGGCTAACGAGGCTCGCGAGAAAGCCCTTTCCGACAACGAAGATCCTGTGGATCGACCCGCAAACGATCCACCACGAAATGGGTATTCCCCATCCGCAGCCAGCAACGCTGAGGTCGAAAAGTATGCGTCGGGACCTAAAGGGCAATTGTCCTGCACCGATGGCGAAGCTGAGCTTGAGCCAGACCCGCTGGGCCCGGCTGCTCCCCTAACCCCCGAGGAGTCTCTTGAAGAAGTTTTCTTATCCGAGCAAGGGTGCGGAGCACCTTCGGGATCCAACAGCGACAGCGGCTTGGAGGATGATTTACCCCAGGAGCCGGCGCCAGAGAATCCTGCAGCCACCGATCCCGAACAGGAAGACGAAAGATCCTCTGACGAAATGGTAGCTGAAAAATGGGAGAAAGTAATTCGAGAAGCAGCAGGTGTCAAAAGTACGCTGTTTTTGGAACAGGTTGACACTGAGATCGCCGAGCAGGCGGAACAAGAACGATACATGAACAAGTGTCGGGGACTCGGACTGCAAAACCAATTGAATAAACTTCCTTGGAGGCCCGCGAACGTATGTGTTAGCTTGTTACCCGCTGAACTACAACAGGCTTTGATTGATATTCAACCCCTGTATGAGGAGTTAGTCAAGCAAACTGGTCTTTCAGCCCTGGAAAGGACCTTCGGGACCACCATGGTTTATCTGGCGTGGGACGAAGCTGTCGAGCACCAGGATCTTGGTTCGCAATGCCCTCAGAGAGAATACCCCGGAAAAACTTCGAGCACCACCAAGAGTGGGCGAAGGCTTAATCAGCTCCTAAAGATCGCTCAGACTAAAATCAACACAGCGGAGTTGCTCCTGAAAATCAAAGAATTCCGTAATAAATACAAACCTTATAGTCTCTACAAATAAAACGGGACTTCGTCTCTGCACCGAGCAACCACGAAAGAGTGTTACCCAATTTCAGCCCTACCTGTCGTTGTCCTCAGTGAAGTAAGGGACCCCGGCGTGAGAAACATGGAAAAACTCAAAAACGTTGACCAAATCCCCCCAGATTCACACGAAGCGGATTCGTGGTGGTGCTCCGTGAAGAAGCTTCTATGGGAGAAACAAGGTTCTCTGGTGGCAAGCTATCGAACTACAGGCGGAGTCAAACGAGGACCGTATTACGCCTATCGCTACCGCGATAAGGGTAGACAACGATCTCATTATCTAGGCAGTTCACGCGAAGTAGTTGACCTTGTCCAGACGGAACTGACTAAAAAAAGCGCAGCCGATAACCAGCGGCGTTATTTGGATGGTCTGAAGACCCAGGCCCGTAAACAAGTGAAGGAATCCAAAAAACAAATGGAGGAAGAACTCGCCAAAATCGGACTCACCATGAAAGGTTGGGAAGTCCACGGCTGGCGGAAACTGCGGGAATAGAAAAATAGGATTCGGGAGCTGGTGGCTGCTAATTCGGAATTTCGAATTTGACCTGCCTCTTTCACCCGATCCCACCAACGAGCGGGCCCCTCGGATCACGTAGCCGAGCTTCGCACCTTTGCTCGAGAAGCACGCAGGTTGAGCATTTGCACCCAGAGTGAAAATGCCATCGGGGAGTAGATGTAGCCTTAACCGATTTTCCCCAATAAATTGAGCCCGAAATCGCTCCAAGCTCTGGATGCCACCCTTCTTAGGGAACTGCAGCTCTCCACCCCAATCGCTGCCTATTCTTTTTTGAAATTACCTGGCCCGTCCGGTTAGGGCGGCGGAGGCGAAACGGACCGCCGCTAGCTAGGGTGGATGGCTGTCACGTGCTTTGAAATGCTTAGCTCGTTTGCGGGCTTCGCGCAAGCGTTTGAAGTGGTGGCACCTGGAAGCCAATGATCGATCTTGTCTTCGCTAGGAAGTAGGGCATATCATGCCCGCATTCTGCAAACAATCAAATTATTCCCAGGCAAGCATGGAAGATTCTGAAAAGCGATGGTGTCCCGATTGCGGCTACCATCTCGAACGACTGAGAAACGAAACGCCGGATGTGAAAGAATTTTACTGCAATAAATGCCCACAACATTGGCGCGAGCAAGGGACGGGAGAAAAGAGACAATTGGTGAAGGGGGGGTACCCTTGACTCCACGCAATGCTTTGCTCAGTTCCAACCGTCGTTTTTCCGTCCGCTCTTGCGTTTTTCTGCGGCGGAAAGTTTATCCTTCAAAGACGATATCCGGTATTTGATGGCAAGTCTTGTGAGCAATGCGGCCTTGTCGGTTCCCAGACGTTGCATCGCCGCTGCTTTGTGATTGTCAGCGGTGGAAACCGCGAGGCCAAGAATGGCAGCCGTTTCCTCGGTTGAACAACCGAGACTTGTGAGCCGGACAACTTGTCGTTGTCGTTCTGTAAGATGTATTGACATTTTTTTTACCGCGTACAGATGAGCAGAAAAGCGACTCAACCCTCTAGGATGAATGCACCCAAGGGTATTCTACCCACATTGGATTTGGAATGCAAGCATCCGAAATTCGCGTTTTTGGTTGACCGTAAAAAGTGTGGCAAACTGTTTAGGACTTTGCTCAAGAGTTTGAAGTGAGGACATCCAGCCCAATATTTCAGCGAGAGAATAAAGGGGGGGGCTTTGCGGAAGAGGACACTACGACCACAAAGCCCCAAAGCCCGGGAAAATCTGCGGGCTAGCAGGACACGCCCGAGCTCCTTACCGAGAATACACCAAAATACCAAAAAATCAATAATTCGGCATAGAAAGTGGCGGTACACCGTCTCGGGGGCAAGATCAACCAAGGATGGCACCCCTACTTGATAGGGTACGTCAATTAGCATGCTCTCGGGCAAGAATAACGACTTGCCATGATGCCAAACGACCAACCGGAGACCCCAAGAGGAGAATCAGTAGCAGACCGACCAACAGGCATTGCAGGAGTTGTAAAGGGGGTTAATTGTCCGGGGGGCGGGGAGGAACTGTTTCGGGATTAGGGGGCATCCCTCGGGTGTTCGTCTTCCAATCCCCGGGGCTTCCCCAATAATAATGAGAAAGTAATTACCCCCACGAATTGGCAAGTTAGCAGAGTGACTATGAGGTAAGTCTCTAATTGCAGGTGACTTAGCGATTGCCTGGATTCCAACCGTGGTTCACTGCGGGTTCCCACAAGGGCAACTCATTTCGAAAAAAATACTTGTTTCTCGATTCGATGTAGACCACACTATGGGGAATGTTCGACGGCCCCTCAGCAAAGGCTTCTATTATTATGATTCGATACGTTCAGCTTGTTGCTTTCCTTGTTGTCCTTCTTGTACCCCTCCAATCGCGGGGCTCCATTGTTATCAACGAGATACATGCCGATCCGGCTGCGGATTTGTCCGGTGATGCCAATGGGGATGGTGTGAGATCTGCCACCCATGATGAATTTATTGAGCTGTTGAACACGGGTTTAAGCTCCGTAGACATCGGCGGATGGACATTAAGTGACGATGATACCAGCAGTGTCTTTTCCTTTCCTTTCGCTACTATGATCGCGCCGGGCGAGTTTGTGGTTTTATTCGGTGGAGGTACACCGACAGGGTTTGGTTCGATCCAGGTTTTTACGGATGACGGCTCTATAGGTACTGGCCTGTCAAACTCAGGGGATACGGTACAACTGTTTGATGATTCAAGTACCCCTGTGCTAATTGCTTCTTACACTTACGGATCGGAGGGAGGTGATGACCAATCACTCACTCGATCCCCTGATGGTACTGGAGGGTTCGTGAAACATAGTACGATTCCACCCGGCAACCTCTTCTCTCCAGGAACTGCTGCGTCCGCCATAGTTCCCGAATTAACGTCGTTTGCTGTATGGTCTGTGCTCGGACTAGTCACGTACGTCGGCGGTCGAAGACGTTTGTAGTCAAGTTACTCCAGCAACAAAAGAACAATTTGACAAGTCCCGCCAATCTGGCGGGACTTGTTTTTTGGGCGAACTCTGAACCGTCGCTCACTCTGGAAGCCTGGTGGTCGTTTGCCGAGTAAACCTCCTGTACAATCGATGCTTGTGGCTATGGTGCGGACGACTGGTTGATGAGGGAATCGATAGGTCTAGAATCCATACTCTGTTCGCTACCAAAGGGTATGGGTTCCCAGCGGTTCTAGTATCAACGCATTAAGAAGGGAGATCTTTTGCTCCAGATCTTTTGAGGGAGACACGAATTTTCGACTGCGAAATGCTTGACCATGCCTTCTTCGCTAGTTAGGATGGCCCCAGTTAAACACCTTTGATTAACTCGTACCTAATTTTACTTCAGGAGGCATGATGGCATTTCGTTCTCAGATCAGTCTAGTTTTACTGTTGGCACTTTCCGCTTCTCAAGCTTGGGCTAGTATTACTATCGACAGCTATAATTTTGACCTCGCTCAGTTCACAGGAGCTGCGGTCACTTACTCTGAAGGGCCTGGTCATAACGTCACATTCGACGGGAAGCGTTGGGACCAAGCGGCTGGCGTGGATGGGTTTACCACGGGTGAACTCGCCGCTGTTCAAGCTGGAGGTGATCCAGGTGATCAACTCTCATTCAATAGCACCAACCCCCTCGATTGGTTCCAATTGACCTACGGTGGTCCCGGGCTGATTATCGGTGGCCCTGGCAATAATACCTTCGTCATCTATGAAATTACCAGTCCTTCTGGGCCTTCGAACACACCGACAGGCATTGATCCTGAAGGAACGAATTGGACCATTAGTTTCAATGGCAACACTCCTATCGATGCGGCTTCCGGTGCTACCAAGTGGCTCAAATTTGACGACGTGCCTGCTGACGGTGGTTTCGCTGAGAATGTCAATCAGATAGCGTTTGATTTATCGTTGTTTGGTTTCAGCCCCGGAGATGTACTGAGTACGGTTCGGATTGAAAACAAGTCAACTGGTCCCTCAGGCGCAACTGATCCAGACTTTATCTTTACTGCCTTGGAGTCAACTCCTGGTGTGGTACCGGAATTGACCTCGTTTGCTGTCTGGTCAGTGCTCGGTTTGGTCACGTTTGCCGGTAGTCGACGACGGTCTTCTTAAGACTAATCGAAGAACTGAATAAGAACAATTTGACAAGGCCCGCCTTTTTGGTGGGCCTTGTTTTTTTGGCGAACTCTGAACCGTCGCTCACTCTGGAAGCCTGGCGGTCGTTTGCTGAGTAAACCTCCTGTACAATTGAGGCTTCTTGCAATGGTACGGGCGAAGCAGGGAACACTAGCCCTAATTGGCTTCGAAGCGGAAACTGGATGACTTCAGAGGTACTCGAAGTTTCCTTGCATCTCACTCGCTTCCAGGCAATCGTGCATCAGGCACAGGTGTCGTATGATTTGCCCGATACTTTTTGATTGCGGTGGGCAATAGAAAACTCCTGCATGAATCGTGCCTTTGGGATGAATTCGCAAACAATCCTGGTCATGGGTGAAGATGACACGATTCTCTTTTTCAGCCAATGCCACAAGTGATCCATCGGGAGCGGAAAGGAGTTCAGCACCCGCAGTCGTCGTTACGTCGAATCCGCCTTGACGCAGTCCCGCAGCAATTGCCGGATCCACTTGCTCATCCCGATGAAACCGCACCGTCTGCTCCGAGACTTTGAAGTTTTTGCTCAAGTGGCCCAGGACCAGTGTTTCCCTTCATCAAGGCGACAAACTCCTCGTGCTGATCTGAGTTCATCCAGAAACGCCCCACGATGGTCAAAATAGCAAGCAAAGCCTCATGCAATTGAGCCAGGGAAAACTGTGGAAAGGACGCGACAATTTAATCTGGTGATTTGCCATGGACTTCCGACTGGGCAAAGGTCCTGAACACGGATGCGCGTATCGGTGATGTAGGCACTCAGTTGTCCCTCACGGTTTTTACGATACTCGATGTGCTGGATGGGAGTGCGAATAGTTTGGATTGGTTTTATTCTTTTTCGACGTAGCCAAGTTGCCTAAGTGCCAGCCGGATTCCCAGGTCGGCAATTTCTTGTTCGTTAGCAGGTTCTCCTACTCTCAATTGCCCATGCCGCTCTTTTCGTTTCTGTCCATCGGCAGCGTCTCGTAAGCTGATACTCGTCGCATCTCTAAGGCCAATCGTATGCCTCACCCAAATGGGTTTGACACTTGCTACAAAACCAGTTGACTGCTCGATGCTTAGAGAAGCTGAAGCAACGCCTTCGTGCTGCGAGTTGCCCGCTATTGGATTTTGTAAACTGTTTGGTGAATTAATGAATTTCAAGTGGGAGTCAGAATATGGTGGCTGAGTAGAGTGAGTTGCAATAAGATTCTTGCGCAATTCTTTAGCAGCAGAGAGTGCCTCGTCCATTGACCGTTTCTGTTTCATTCTGTCCCTCCTTAGCTATACGCAGTAGTTGCCAATTTTTGACTAAGCCGACTGATGGCGGCGATCATGTCGCTCAATAGCTCAGCAAACAGTGAATTCAAATCTTCCTGGGCCGGGGACCGGCCTCCCTGGACAACGACCGAACCATTGATTCTGGCTGTTTGGAAAGCAGAACTATCTATCCGAACTTTTTGATTCATGATCTTCAGATTTGGAGTAATCGCATGAATCATGTCCACAATACTTTGGGGATCGCGTCCAGTACGGGTCCGACCATCAAGACAATTGATAATCACGCGGGCTTGGAGTAAGGGATTCTCTAGCCGGGCTACTTCAATAATCTGCTCAACGACAGACAGGGGCTCAATCGCATCAAACTCAGGTTTGACTGGAATAAGCACAAAATCGCTGTGTTTCAAGAGTTCAACGTTGGTTTGTGTGGTACTCTGAAAACCACCCGGTGCATCGGCGACTGTAAACTGAAACTGTTCGGCCAGTTGTGGCAGCAAGTCGCGTAGCTCTGCCGCGTCTGCCGGCTGATAGATGGGAATCTCTGGTGCCGCTTGCCCCACGCTCGTAGTAAGTGATTTATTGCCATATTCTCCGGCATCCAGGTCAATGGCTGCCACGTTATGGCCTTTTTGGTGGAGCCAGACACATAGATTGCTGGCGAGGGCTGATTTGGTGACGCCACCCTTAGTGTGTGCGAAGGTAATATTCATGACTACACCCTGACACAGAAATGTCGGATCTCACAAGAGGCTTTTTGAACGCTAACTCGTCCGGTCGCGCGACCGCGTGACCGAATGCACGGTCGCAGGAGAGCGCGTGCGAACCGTTTAGCGGATGCAGCCTCGCTCACGCGCTTCATGGTTTCAGCGAATCAGCTATTTCTCGCTGCAGCATTCGATAGAACGATGCAATCCAGAAACGATGCATCGACAATTCATCGGAAAGCTCGAACGACTGCTCGTAAAGTCGCGGTTTCGCCAACTCGCGAGAGCAGGCAATAGAAGGCTAAGGCGGTAGAAAGTTGGCCGTCCTCCGTGCATGAACGCTTGTTGGATTTGTCGTTGTGTCGACGAACCAATAATTGGGGAGCTATTAGAGTTGAACAGGTGCCATCAGTATCGATAGCTAAGCCGAGGGGGAATTGAATCTGAAAGCTCTTCCAAGTAGATGAATGGGCAATCTGACCAGTTTTGTAGGAGTTTGGGGCAATGTTTGGATTCTCAAAAGACATGTGGAGTCTGGAATAAGGCTGAGGTGGAATAAGCCATTTCAATCGAGGCCCACCTAGCTCTCATTCTTTTCGCCCAGCAGTTTGAGAGAGGGCACGTTTGACTTCTATGGGAGGTATTTTTCCAAGTAGATCGCGCAGGTCTTCAGCATCCAGTAGATCAAGCTGATGTATTAATGCTTTTGATGATGAGCGTTGTTTGGATTGGCCATTCGTCGCGCGCTCGGTCTGAACCGCTTTGATGCTTTTTTTCCAGGCAGATTCATGCACATCGAGTGATTTACGATTACGAACAACGACTTCGATAAGTTCCGTAAGTGCGTCGGTAAACCTGCGGTCACCGTCATAGCCAAAGATATGTGCGTGTTCGTGAAGATAAACCGCCAATGCCAGTGGAAAATCGGACTCGAAAACGCTTTCTGCAAAAAAGAGATCACGGGATTTATACTCGCGGCTTTGTTTGAGCTCCCCCAGGACAACCTCTGTTTTTGCCACAGTATAGTGCGTACGTTGACTTTCAAAATGAGTGCTGATACTAGGGGAGAGTTCACGCAAAACTTCGGCTAATGCGGCAAGACAATCCCGTTCCACGTCAGTGGGCGCACGAGAATTCTTGCGGTGGGTATCTTTCCTGGCTCGCTCACGAATTTTACGAAGATGCTTTTCTGCGGAAGTTGCCCCGAGAATCGAAAAATAGGCCGGCAGCCTCTTCTTGCCCTCCTGCTCCCACTCTTTTTCCAGCCGCCGGTACTCAATGGTGTCGGAGTCATTGTGCGGCTTCGAAGTGGCATAGTATTCGTCAAACAGCTCATTGTCAGTGGATGGGTACCGTTGTAGGTTTGCCAGAGTGGCCAGTAGAGGAACGCCACGTTCCCAGCGAGCTTTCGTTGCGAGCAGCAGATAGTCCATTACCTCGGAACGTGCATAACCTAATCCACCGACAAAGCGCCGATAAAACTCATCCATCAGCTTGCCACCAAAGGCCTTGCGATCGCGGTCTTTTTCGATGAGTTTTTCGATGTTCTTGTACTGTTTGTTGATGACTAAGACCACAGGAATGTCTTCAATTACCCCCCGGCGAAGATTGCGATAGAATACGTAGCCATCTCGTTTTTCTGACTCATAGAGTGCGAAGTCTTCATTATAAGATGTCCAGACACATCTCCCCAATAGTTCGTTTCCTTCGTAGAGGAAGTGAGTCAGACCTAGTCGCATGGCATCGATAAGTGGCCTTTGACAACCTGAAAGAATCAACCGGGTTCCTGGGATAGATTCCTCGATCTCAAAAAAGTCATAGACCACAGGGTATAAATTACTGTCTTTCACGGCAGGAGTATCAGCAATACGAAGTACGACTGCACTTTTTTCAGAGACTGCTACAGGAGTTACGTTGTGGTCACGTAGCAGGCACGTCGCTGCCGCCTTAAATCCTTCGCCGTACTGCCCAACGTCCTCTTCCCCCTTTTCGCTGCCCAAATAGAAGAGGCGTTCTAGTTCGTATGCAGTGGGAGCGGAAATCACAACAACGGTTCTGTTTTGTAGGGATACTTCAATTTGGTCCACGGCTTCCCGGTTGGCATCGAAGAAATTCTGCAAGATATCCCGGGCGATGAGATCTTCATCCCAGTTAACTCCCCAGGCTGTCGTAACTGCGCTCTCGACCGAGCGAACATGCTTCGCACGACCCGTAATACCAACCTTACGGAGAAACCCTGCACTGCCTTTGTCTGATCTTGCCATGTCTGCCACCCCGGATTGAGTTACATCATGAGTATATCTGCTCAGAGAACCGTAGCCAAACTAGCACTTGAGGAATGTCTCGTTTTGTCCCGTTTAGACATCTGGGAATGGCAATCGAAAAATCAGTTCGGTCTCAACTCACTCGAAGCGGCCAAGGCTCCTTAGGAGGTACCGTCTCTGAATTCAGAATGGCAAGGGAGAGAAGAATGCTTTTTTTGTTTCTGCAACTGCCTCGATATTTTCTCTTGCCAAAACAGACCGAACCGAGCTAGCGTTACTTCAAGTTGCTTGAAATAGCAAGGCAGAAATGACTCTTGGGGAAAGCTGCCTAAGCTTCAGGCATAATAGCTCCGCTTGGTGGAGCGGGAGTTTTTCGAAATGTGGCAGTGGTCCTTGCGAGCAAACCGAACATGCCAGGAGTTGTGTGGTGCTTCTCTGGTAGCCTGCTTGCGTGTAGTTCGTCAAGTAGTTTTTGTTGTCGCCACAGAGGAATATGTGTTTTTTCTGAATCCATTTCTGCCTCGAATAGCATCACACCAACTACCGGAAGTCTGTACAGCACTTACCGTAATCCCGTACAGGGAACTACCGTAATGCCATACAGGATCTACCGTAATTTGATACAGCAGCTACCGTAATCTGGTACAGGATTGTCGGTGGATTGCCAATGTGATCGGGGAGTTATGAGGAGACAATCTTGTTAAATAGATCAATCAAAACAACAACAAGGAATTCTGTGGTTGCTTTTTCCTTTTAGAGATGGTGATGGGAAAGGCAAAACACAAGCAGTCTCACGTGGAAGCGACTACCTCTGGTGTAGATGGCCTGAATCTCGTTGAGTTTCCTCTCTCAGTTCTTTCCACCACGGCTCCTAAAGGAGTGAAGACTCTTGAGTTCAACGAAACTAAATGGGTCAACGGTGAGCCGCTCCACCAAAAACTCACCATCACAGGTTCCGACAAATATGGCCTACCCACAATTACCCATCATAAGCTTCTTGTTGCTCTTTTGCAGTTATTCAATGAGCGGGGCAACTACGAAAATCCCCGGATCGAGTTCACCAGATATCAACTCTTGAAAAAACTCGGTTGGCCCGATGATGCCCACTATTACCGCCTGGCGAGAGAGTCCCTCAAGATCTGGAAGGGAGTCAACCTGTTCTATGAAAACGCCTGGTGGGTGGACGGCAAATTCAAAACCAAAGGGTTTTCGCTGATTGACGATTTTGAGTTGTTTGAAAAGAAGAGTCGGACTGGCAGACGAACGAAGCTTGAGCAGTCCGAAGACCCGTCTTATGTGGTGTTAGGGAGTGTCGTGGTGGAAGAGTTTCGCAAAGAACGCACGAAGGGCCTAGATTACCAGTTTTATCTGCGACTCAAGTACCCGGTGTCAAAACAGCTCTATCGCTATCTGGATAAGTGGTTCTGGTATTCCCCTAGATTCAGGCATCCTGACGTATTGGTCTTTGCTCGCGAGAAAATCGGTCTGAGTCGCAACTACGATGCGGCCAACTTGAAGCGTTTGCTCGACAAAGGGATCAAAGAATTGACTGCTCAAGGCTACTTGCGTAAAGACGTGTTTTCAAAAAGGTATACCGACACGGGTGGCATCGAACTTAGAAGGAGCGCTACTAAGCCACCTCAGCAGGAAGTAAAGCCAGCGACTTTTCTCGAAGCAGAACTGCAAAAACGGGGGGTGACTACAGGTAGATTCAAGCCGACTTGTGCCGGCAGTCTGGTGGATTCGTTTCCAGAGCCACTCATCACTGAAAAAATAGCGGTCCATGATTGGCTCCTGAAAAACTCGGATCCCAAAAACAAACAGAATCCAGCCGGCTATCTGGTAGATTCTATTCGCTACGGATGGCCAAATCCTGCCGGGTATAAGTCACAAGAAGAAAGTCAGGCAGAAGCCTTAGCGAGGCAAGGTGCGAAACAAAAGTTTGCTCAGCGACAACGCAAGCAAGAATTGGCGGAACAGGAACGCCAGCGAGCAGAGGAGGCAGCTTTCCAGGAATTTGTCGCAAAGTTGCGAGCGGAAGGAAACTACGATGATTTTGCCGACCGGTCTGTTCGCTCTGGACTTTTTAAGCACTATTATGACCAGAGTCTAAGAGATGGGAACTCCGCAGAAGCTCGCAAGTGGCAACTAAGGGCCATGAAAGCTCGCTGGCACAAGATTCGTGCAGCTTGACAGACATGGTACTGCGGCAAAAAAAGGTCTAGCTGGAGTGAGAGCGGCTAGAGCATAGACCTTTACTTTGGTTAGAAGTTGTCCGATTCAGTCGCAGCAGCTCCCACAGGGAGCTGAGATTCCGAATCACCATTAGCTGAGCGAGCTGCGTAGTCAACTTGCATCTGCTCGTACGCTTTTGTCTCCAGTTCTCGAAGAACGGCGATAACACGGGGGATATCGTCGAGCGAGAGATGGAGCACTTCGTTTTGCCATTTGTCATTCTGGTCTCTGTAAGACCGGGTAACACTTGGCGCATAAAACGCATTACCATTACCATCGAAATTTTGCCAGAGGGCTCCCTGGATATTTCGGCGGCGTGTTGCTTCTGTGAAGGGTCGTTTCTTAGCCATTGTAGAACCTCACTTTCAATTAAAAAAGAGAAAACACCTTGGCCCTTAAACCGCTCATTCACTCCGCTAGCCTGATCAGGATAATGGCACGTAGTTTCACACTAAGCAAATCTTTTCAACTCCTGTTTGATTTTAGGTGCCGTGGTCTGCTATGTTCCCCCTCGTCAGAGCGGCCATTGATCAGGAGTGGTTTGCTCGTGTTGTCAAGAACTGCAGAGAGGGCAATTCCCCCTCTCGACAGAAGATTGCACATCATCCAGACCGCGAACACGACCCGGTAAACTGGTCTTACCAGCCAGCTAAGGGGATGAGGGGAGTAATGACCCCAGAAACTGTGTTCATGGTGGAGCGGCGTGCTCCGAGAGGGGCTTGCGCCAGGGCGGTGAATCAAAGCATTGAAGCTTTGCCTTTTCACCCGTTTCAGCAAAAGGAGTAGGCAGGATGCTTGCTCGTGAAATGTGGACCCTACAGTAGCTCACTTTTTGCCGGAAAGGATTCCAGCAACGATTTGAGTTCAGCTCGAAGGAGGCTTGCGTGAAGTAATCCTTAAAGAGCAGCGACTTCCTCTGTTTCGAAGTCGCTGAAGTTTGAGAGTAATCTCCGCATTCGATCCTGTGAATCAAGGGACCAAGGCTTGTTTTAGTAAAAAGGTCCTTTGGGGATGTACGGCGACCGTGAAATGTTGCTTGCACTATCTACCAATCATGGTGCAAGTGGTCGTTACAGTGAGTCTTTGGAGAACAAAGGCTCAAACAACAAGGAAGTTGTTCCAAAGCAGGTACCATTGCCAAAGCGGCGTGAATCCTGCACACGGGGTTCGCTGTACTGAGTCTTGTTTCTCAGTATGGCCTTGTGGACCATCCAATGGGATGGCCTGTTCAACGTGTCACCCAATGCGGAGTTGTCATGGTGGGTTAGGCCCTCTTTGGGGCTGAACACCAGGCATCGCGTACCGAACTGTACGCGGGGGTTGCCAGAAAAGGGCAATCGGCAGAAGAGCTGAAGCATTACATGGGAGTAATCCCTATGGGTGTGGAACCTGGCAGAGCTGGGCAGTCAAACTGGGACCATTCAAGTGCGTGGGGTAAGCGGAGCCTACTACTCCGTATGCTGAAAGGTTTATCAGGTCGAAAGACCTGGACAGAGAGAGTCTCTGGTCGCAACTATGACCTGGGTTTAACCAGGCACATAGCGCATTTGAACCGTGGGTCATACCACTTACCGACAGGACTGCCAGGTAGGGCGAAGAGAGAGTTTCGCTCGCAATCTGGCTGTAACTAAACGGGGAAGCTTAAGCCGTAGTGTGTCGAGTTCATCACTCGGACTACTTGGGGGCTGGATACCTCTCTTCATGGAGGTCCAGTCGGTTACTACTCAAGTTGGAAGCTGCGGTACGGGAGTGTGGGTCAAGTAGAGGTTGCTAACGGGAAGCGATGGCTTTAACCCATCGTGGACTCGGCAAGAGGCAGTGAAGTTTCTTGAGCAAGGAGCGGGCCGGGAGAGATACCCGGGCACTGGAAGTTGGAATCTTCTCGTGTGGCGACAGTCCAAGGCTCTTGGCAGGTAACGCGTGGTGGCGACCAATTAAATGCCTACTCGAAAGACCCGACCATGAGAGTGCATGCCTTCCGGGGTATGTCCTCTGCAAAATTGGTCTGGATGATGGCTCTTTTCCCGGACAAGTGACGGCCAAAGGATTGGCGTCACTTGGAAGGGGAGGGGATTCGGTTTAACGGATGCTTCGCTATCGGACGAGATTTTCGGGTTTAACCGGGAATGTTTTCTGACGGTGACGAGACAGCATACAGGGGAGTTGCGCCTTGCGCCCGACAAATCTGTGGCTGGAGGTTTTGAGATGTTTTTTCAAACGACCCGTCATTACATGCCGGGGCGTATTTCTGGAGTAGACGCACCGGCATAAATCGGTGCTCTGAGGCTCTACAATAAGGCTGATGCAAAGGTTTAAACGGTTTGGTCAACAAGTGGCCAGAGGTTAAATCGTGGTGCCCGCGTTCAATAGGACGCTTCAGAAGGGGAAGAACGTTTACAAGAGGTTTACAGGGAAGGAGTGTGGCTTTTTTGGCAGTGGTTTGAGCCCAGTAATCAAACCGCTGCATCTTTCTTGAGTTGAAGTGAGGAGTAGTTCAATATGGCAAGAGAAGAGTATCGGTACCTGATTGATAATTTGGCGGGCTTGGTTCGCATCATCGAAAAAACCATCCACTACAAGCCGTGGTATGCCACAGGAGTTGTTTCAGAGCGATTTCGGGATTGTCCTTTGGAGCACGACCGGCGGATGATCAAGCTCTATGATACTGCTGCCCCCAAGTGGGACACCTGGCGGCGAAAAAAGCAGGGAATGGCTCGCTACAAGTATCTGCGATTTGAAAACACATGGTGGTTGTTTGCCAGTTCTGGGGAGCGATCCTTGATGGAAGAGCGTAATCAGGTGCATCACATTCGAGACGTTCCCATCAAGTTCGAGGGCTACTCGATTCGCCTGAGGCAGGGGGGCTTTGAGCGGAGAAGCCGGGAAGAGAGAATTCGTGTGAACCGTGAATGGGACACCTACAAAGAGGCCAAGGCGCGGGGTAAACATGCGGCCAAGCCTGCCAGAGCCAAGCGTCATCAGCGGCAAGTTGCTAGTGTGCGGATTGAACGCGGGGCACTGGAAGGGTTAGAGATGGAGGTCGTAAAACTGGCCCGCAAGGGAAAGCGTCATCAGGTAGCCACCTGGTTTTTTCAACTGGAATTCAGCCCCTACCGGCCTGTCTATGAACAGCAAAAAACGATCCTCCGCAAAGTCAACAAGGTGCTGGGAGCCCGGGGTATCGAAAAACTTCCTACCAGTATCATTCGCTGGAAACGGGAAAACACCCAGGCTTATGCTCGGATTGAGACAGTTTGACATGATATCCAATGTGCCGCATGTAGGCTTCCACGGTGTTGCCGCGTTTAAAGCGATGGATAGGGCCGTCGATGTCGTCTGGGATGCGGTCCAGGATGATGGGGTCTCGGTCGGGGAGTTCTCGTGAATTCGGCCAAGCGAAGAGCGTATTTGCCTCTTCGTACACGATTTGCCAGTCAGACCGGATGAGCGGCGGGGGGGGTAGCAAGGTCTCGGTCGCTACTGGCTCCGGTTCTGGCTGGTTTGCCGGAGCGGGATCGAAGTCTCAGGTCTTTTGAGTTTGCCTGGTTTTCTCCCGTGGCCCTGTTATGGGGCGGGGGAACCCTCTGTTACCTTTGGCCAGAACGCCCGTTTTGGCCGGAGTATTTTCCGCTGGACATTCACGAGCATGTATCGTAATATTACGATAGGAGCAAGGCATGCCAAGGACGACAATCATTTTTTTCCGAACTGCCGATGGTGAGGTTCCTTTTTTGACGTGGCTTGATGAGCTTCGCGATACGAACGATCGGGCATTTACCAAGTGCCTCTACATGGTCGATTTGCTGAGGCAGTTTGGCCATGAGCTTCGCAGGCCACAGGCCGACTCCCTCCGCGATGGGGTGTATGAGTTGCGGACCAAGGTCGGACGAGTGAACTACCGGGTGCTCTACGGTTTCGTAGGAAAGGATGTGGTTCTCGTCTCTCATGGCATCACGAAAGAGAAAGAAGTTCCTGATAAGGAAATAGACACGGCAGTGGCTCGGCTGGCGTTGTTTGAACAGAACCCAAAGCGGCACACGGCTGTTGACCAGCAAGCCGAGGATAAGGAGGAATAGAGGCATGGCAAAAAAAACCAATAAATCGACCGATGGTGTAAGCATTCTCAGAAGTCGCTACGACATTGATATCAGTTCCGACGAATCGGTTCAGCAGTGGGCCGAACCGTTCCGTGTGGCCCAGCTCCTTTTTGACGCCCGCACGGCGGCGGGCCTTACGCAAGGCGAGATAGCCGAGAAGGTCGGCACGACTCAGAGCGTGATTTCTCAGCTTGAGTCCGCTGATTACGAAGGGCACTCACTTTCGATGCTTCGCCGAATTGCGGCGGCTCTTGGCAGTCACGTAGAGATTCGCCTCGTGCCCGGTAGCAAAGAACCTGCGGCCTGATTCCAAGTGGAATCAAAATAGCAGTTCACCTTCACCACAGCTCGGGCAATGCAACCGGCATTGTTGCTCAAGGAAGCGGGGCTTATAGCTCTCCTGCGTCGCGATCTCGCTTTTGCAACGTATCTCTAGCTGATCAATTGGAGGGTGAAAATACCGTACCGTCAGGGAGCAACACGTCTCCCAGACTCAGCCCAAAGGCATTTTCCCAATCGGAGGTGAATTCGGCATTACCGGCTTGGCTTAGAAAGCCATAGGCATCGATGTCGGCCTGTACCTTGATACGAGCTTCCTTTAATGAGATCGCCTCAATCTCCACCGTGCCGTGGGCCGGCACATTGACGGTCACGGGAACACTCTGTTTTGGCATGGATCAATTACTCCTTGAAGGTTAGTAGTCGTTGGGATCCGGATAAGGTTTGGGTGGTGGGGATTGTCGGCGAGATTTGGAACAAGCCTGTTCATTGCCACGAATTATAACTTTCTCCTCTCGTGTCGGCTGCGGTAAGCTACGGGTTGCTTGATTCACATACTCCACCACAGTTGGCTCTGCTTGGAAAAAGTCAGCCGTGAGTTTCTCCAGGTGCTTTTTCGCCGCTTGCCGGGCACGAGTCTGCTCTTCGTAGTTCCAAAGGTCCATTTCAGGGATGATCACCGCTTGCCCAGTGCGAGGATTGACCCAATAGACCCCTAGTCGAACAGAAAGTTTTTGCCTTCCACCAACAATCGCTGAAAATATCTGATAAGCGGTCCGTTGGCCGATTTTTACCATAGGGCTTACTGGAGTGCGTTGTTTTGTCATATTGACTTCCTCTCTTGGTTTCTTTGCTAGATCTTGCGACATGCCTCTCCGCTAGTCAAATCTATCTGCGTCAATTCCCTGAGTTACTCAGTCTGTACTTTCACAATCGAAAAAGAGCGTTGCTTGGGGTGACAAGAGGGAGGTAAAATTGAGGCATGAGTCTACAAGTCAACCACCCTGACGAGTTTGCCAAAATGGTCCTAGAACGATCCGAGGCTAAGGGTACTTCACCAGAGGCTGTTGTGATTTCTGCGGTGCGAGAAATACTCGCCGGTGAGGAAAGACTCAGTGATGAGCTTGCACCAGTGGCAGAAGCGTTTACCAAGAAGGAGATGACAGAAGCTGAGTGATCCGATTTGCTTGAGAAAGAAAAACACGACATGCGTCAAGGCAGGTGATTCGCGTGGCCTTTGACTAGCTTTAGTTGGCCATCTCTCTTACCACAGCGTTGATTGCCCGATTCAGAATGTTGCGGAGTGACAGGCCAGTGACTCCTGAGAGGTGGTCTAGATACAGCCGTTGATTGGCAGTGAGTGCCAGAATTTGGCTCTTGAGCACCCGGTAGAGTTCAATCGTCGCTCGAATATCGTTCATTGCCGTGTGGTCTGGCGTAGTCCGTACCCCAAAATACTCAGCCAGCGTGCCAAGCTTATAGTCCGCAGGAGGGGTGAGCGAGTGGTCTTCTTGAAACAGCCAGAGGGCACGCTGCAAAGTACAAAGTGCTTGGCGAGCAGCAGGCAAATACTTGTAGTGCTGACGATACCAGCCGTGCAAAAATCCCACATCAAATGCCGCATTGTGGGCCACAAGTTTGGCGACGCGAAAATGGCTACCATCTTTCTTGCGCAGATCCACGGTGGCGTGCCGCCTCAAGTAGTCCGCAAAATAGATCGTGACAAGTTCCGAGGGGATCGACGTCATCGCCCAGACATCCGGGTCGAATTTCTTGATGCCGAGTGCCTTGGGGTCACACCTAGCAGGATCGAATTCGACATTCATCTCAAACGATTCAATCTCAGAGAGTGATTCGGCATCCACGGCAATGGCGGCGATCTGGATGACTGGATGGCACGCTTCGACATGGAGCCCGCCCGTTTCGAGGTCGACAAAGACGAGCCGTTCCGCCGTGAGTGCAGCAGTCATCGGGCAGTCTCAGCATGATTGGCGACGGTGACCATCTGGTCACGTGTCCGCTTAAGGCACTCTGCTGCGGCAATTTCCGCGACGCGGACGCTTGCCTCATGGTGCCGCGGAAGCAGTTTATCTGTGCGAAGTCTCTTCTTCCCGAACGGGTACTCTCTTACGACTCGGTAGTAGTGGTATTCAATCTCCGGGTCCCCGTAAGTCGTTCCCTGCCAGACTTCTGCGACAATATCGCTATCCTCCTGGTCGGCAATCCGCTTAAGTAGTTGGTCTTTGGGTTTGGATGCCTGTTTGCGTTTTGTTTCCATAGTGTACTTCTCCTACGAAGGTAATCAACACAATATAAAGCTTACCCAGAGGTAAGCAACTTTTTCTCAATGCAGTTCGCCACCTCACCTTCTGGACGAGTTGCCGACTCAGGTTGAAATCTTTCGCCATCCGTTGGTGGATGCAGCAAGCAACTCCCAGTCGAGTTATTCCCGGTAGGTATCGTGGTAAGAATCTCACACTCCACGGATCAAGCAACGAATCGCTGGAGCACTCAATGGAGAGGTCAGGCAGCATGGCGCGGCTGGCAACTCAACCTCTCGTAACGTTGGGGGATGATGGTCCCAGGCACACGTTGCGGAGCAAAAAAACTCTCCCTACGCTTCCAGTACCCGGTCTCTCACCGAGAGCGGCATCCCACACCACTGGCAAGTTGTTGCCAACTGCCACTGCGTAATGCGATACCACTGGGCTGCTGCTGCTTTGGGAAGTGAGTTCATGGTGTCACCTCCTCGTCACCCAGACAAACCACGTACTGCGGACCAACTCCTGAAAAACTAATCCGTTCTTCGAGAGGCCCCCCGGTGGCGTCATTGGCAAAAACTTCGTGTTCTAGCACCTCGACCATTGCTTGAGAATGGTCCTGCTCAGGTGTTTCAGGGTAGTAGTAGTAAATCGTGCTGCCATCTCGGTAATGGAGTACGACACGATATTCTGTCTTGGGCATCGCCCACCTCCTTTCGTGTAAGTGAAAGCACAGTGATCGGCACACCGAAAGACGTGGCGGCGAGTCGTCTCGCCAACTTGCCACGCTGAGCAGCAACCGAGTATTCGGTCCCGGCAGGGACGACAAGGTCCCCATCGAGTCCCCTGATGACTGGTTCTGGGTAAATCAGAAACCGACCTTGTTGGTCCCGATCCGCACGAGCCGTGTGTAAGACGTGCTCGAGTGCTGCGGGACTTCCCATCCAACCCGACATCACCAACCTCCTTTGATCTAAAAAGTAAAACCCATAATGCGCGCAATGCTCCTGGCCTCACGCACCAGCCAAGGGCTGCTCCGCGAGACCACCGCCTACGATGAGTCCGTCTACGCCACCAAAGATGTGAAAGAACAACCACCGAGCTCCCGAGGACCTGGCTACTCGCCTCGGTCGTGGATGCATCTAGCAATCGGCGGGTCTCAGGGAGTCAGGATGGCTTCCAGCCAGTCATACACCACGTGTGGGTCAGCTAGTCCTCGGTCAAAGACTTCTCGTACATGCTTCTGCGTAAATCCCCACCGCAGAGCAAACTCGGCAATCTGCTGGCCATGTTTGCGCAACAGATAGCGAATCTCAGCTCCAGAAAGTGATTGCGGGCAATGACCGAGCGTCAGTTCAGCGGCCAAGTCAGGCAGAGCCAGCACTGCAAAGCGTGGTTCCCCAAAGCGGGTTTCCGTGACGTGAATACGTCCTTTGTCACGCAATTCTTTTAGTGCGGTGTGTACAGGATTGGCAAGCGGCTTACCCGAGTCAAACTCAGTCACGGAAAAATGACGGCGAAGCTCACTGGGTGTAAACTCCGTGCCAGGTGAGGCGGCCAAAAAGGCGAGCAGCTTTTTGCTCGATAGATGAGGGTCTTGACTAGCCGCATTGCCAGAGGAGTCCGCAACGCAAGGTACAGCAGAGTCAGCGACTGGATAGAGCAAGCCCACTGCCAACCATTGGGGAGACTCATCTCCGAAATCCAGGAGAACTTCTTGGCGGGCGTGGTTGATGTCGACGACTGTTCCACGTTGGAGGTTGTTTGGACCACACCTGGCTTCGACAATATCCTCTCGCTGGATGACCAATCGATGGGAGGGTCCCTCGATGTCCTCATGGATGCGGTCGACCGTGATGGTGTCGAGGTTGTGGAGCGAATCAGCGGAGGGCCAGAATTCTGGATCGCGGTTCTCGTAGACAATCTGCCGGTCTGGCCTCACCAGGGGAGGTGTTGAGGTAGGCGGCGGTGGTAGCGAGGTCTCAGTAGCCACCTGAACGGATTCTCGCTGGGGAGCTTCAGCCTTTGACGTATTCCCCGTGGCCTCAAAATCTATGGTTCGTTGTTGTTGCATGTTGATAATTGTTTTTCGGGTGTTATGTCGCCTCATGAAGAAAGTGTGATTTAAGAGATTCTTGCGCACCTGGTGCCGACGGCCATCAACGGCAGAAATTCCTGAGAGAAGCACTCTACTGGACTTCTGTTGCCCAATCCTCACGTGAAATCAAACTGAAGTAAAACACTAGCAGTGGACTAGTCAGTGGCTCTTGACCTGAGTGATCCAATCAGAAGGCACAGCGAGCATGCCCCCGAGTCAGTCTGCTGCCCAAAAAAAACATCGGACCAGAACGGCAGTTGAGCGCAATATCGAAGGGAGCGAACCGACAATAAAAGCCCGCTGCCACCGAGTCTCCTACTGGTGGCAACGGGCCGAGCAAGGAATCGGCGATGTTAGTTCCGCCGGTGGCATTGTCGAGTGCAGGTGGCGACGAAGCTTTTCGGTGATCTACGGAGGCGCGTGACGTGCCTTTTTAATCTCAGAACTTCTTTCAGAGTGTTGCCCGGATACGATACAAGTCCTGGATCAGTTGAAGAGGGGGAGCCCAACATCTTGATCACTACACCCTCCGCGATGCTCAAGGATCATTGATACCTTGTTGTAAGTGGTTTCGGCCAACGAAGTCCCTAGGGAAGTGCCAACGAGGAAACAAGAAAGAAGCAGAGCAGGTTCATTTGCTTAGCGTTTCAAAAAAGATATTATCAGGGGTACTGCTTCTCTGAACTTGCGACCCCCTCTGATAGGGGTGGTGGCAAGCCCACTGCGATGCACGCAGGCTAAGGGTTCGTTGAAATGGTATGCGTGTGAGGTTGTAAGAAAGGAGCCAATCATGGCTGCTCTAGCGAAGCAACAAGAGAGTAGTGCGAGTGAGAATGGACGGAAGCAACGCCCCGTGTGGACGAAGACAGGCTTTTCCCTGACGATTGCTTTGTTTGAGTTTCCCTCAGAGAATGGAGCTCCCAACTTCAGCGTGAAGTTGACGAGGACTTTCAAACGGGATGAAGAATCTCCATGGGAAAACAGCGAGCACTTAGGAGGCGGCGATTTCAACAGGGCCAGTCAGCTCTATGAGTACGCTGATGCGTTTGTTCAGTCCCGTCTGCAAGTGTTCTAGGATTCGCGAAAAGAGAACGAAAAGTTCTAGAATGTTTTTGCCCCTCGACACAACGTGCATCGCAGGGGCTTCCCCTTTTGAATTGTTATGGCTGACCAGTTAAATCAACACACAACCATAGTGAAAGAACAGAAAACACTTGGTGACGCCACGCGGGAGTATTTGACTCTAGGCTGGTCGGTGATTCCGCTACTCGGAAAGCTTCCTGCAATTCCTTGGAAAGTATATCAGGCAAGATGTGCCACGCCTGAAGAAGTCGAGGCATGGTTTTCTTCAGAAACAAAACCAACGGGAGTTGGCATTGTCACAGGAATTCTCTCCGGCCTGGTGGTCGTCGATTGCGACGCCCCAGACGATGCCGAGTTTTGGCAAGCAAGCTTTCCCAGCTCGCCGCTTACCGTCTCGACGGGGGGTGGTGGAGTTCATGTGTATTACCGGATGCCAAAAGATAACGATGTCAGAAACCGCATAAAGATTCTTGGCCGGCGGATTGATGTTCGTGGGGAAGGGGGGTATGCAACGTCTCCACCGTCGCTGCATCCAAGTGGCAAGCAGTACGCTTGGCTCAGCTTTGATACCAATACGATGCTCCCAGAATTTGATGCCGATTGGCTCATCGACAAGTCACAGCCAGCACGCCTTTCAAACAGTAAGCAAACCTCCCCCGTGCGAAACGCAGTCGCTTACATTCGCCGCATTCAGGCCAGGGCAGGGGAGGGGGGCCACAATGCCACTTTTAGGGCGGCGTGTAAGCTGCGTGATGCAGGCCTTTCAGCAGAGGAAGCTCTGATAGTGCTTAGCGATTGGAATGAAACCAACGCGACTCCCCCTTGGAGTCTAAAAGACCTGCGACACAAGGTTTGTTCGGCATTTGATTCGGCAGTGCATCGTCGTTAGTCAGTGGGACAACGTATTCAGCAAGGGGAGGCGACGCGAAGAGCTTCAAGGCTTCCGGTGGGGTGAGGATTTGCAAGAGGGGAAAGCGGCTCAAGAAGTCCTGTCCATCAGTCGTTGCGGGGTCCCGGAATGACAACAAATCCTTATCGCGGGAGACGATCAGCGAAGCCTTCGCGGCGACGGCTAGGTCGTCGTAGGGGGCGTCTTTGGGGTCGCGTGGAAAATCGAAGACGTGGGGAACGTCGTCAAGCTTCTCTGCGAATGCGTGCAGCCGGGTGATGAAGCGATCGACAACTTCTGAGGGGATGCGGTATTTGGCGGCAAATTCAGCGTTGCTGGTGACGCGACGTAATTCGTCAAAGCCGTAGTCGGAGATAACCAGCGGAATTTTCTTTGCAGCACCAAGTCGAGCAGGTGGGCGGCTGGGCCGCGAGAAGACATCAGCGATTGCAGGTAGACGTTGCAGTCAAATCCGACGCGCTGCATGATTTGGTTCAGGACCTGGCCGTTTTACGTTCATAACGTAACTCGTGCTTGATACGTTCGAAATCTTCGACCGCTTCGTCTTCAGTGATGCCAAGCTTTTCCATGCGTGGGTAAACCGGAGCCATGAGTTCCCGCAGGTCGGCTAGCGGGTCGAGTGTGCGGGTCACGGCTTCGAGGACGATTTCTGCGGGAGAAGTTCCTTGGGTCCTGGCGGCCTCGGTGACCTTGGCGGCTAACGGGTCGGGGATTTCAACGTGGATGGTCATACTTTTCTCCTCTCTCTGTGGTGTACCCCACGGCCTGAGCCGTGGTCAAGTTTTCTCTGCAAGGGTGGAATGCTCATTTGGCGTCCTCCTGGTTGTCACCCAGGACACCCAGAAGAAGTCGAGTGCAACGCAGAGAGGCCTCGGCGTCGTTGAGTTCGTCGGCGAGGAATCTCTCGATGTGGGTGGCCGCGAGCAGATTTCCAAAGGCCAGGAGGTTGGTTTCGTACTCAGCAAGCATCGCGTACATTTCGTAGGTTAGCTGCTCAGCGTTGTCGTCGCTCATGAGATAATAAAACTCTTTGGCGAGAATAAATAACCAATCCACGAGTCATAGTTTCATCAGGGCCTCCTGGGGGATTGGTCGCGAGCGATTTCGGTAATTCGCCGGTCCACGTCGTCCCAATCGGCTGGCTGGCATCGTGGAGGATGGATTCTAGCAAGCTGATGTCCGGTTCCGGTAAGTTGTCGTGAAACTCTTGCTCCAGTGAAGAGGTTAATCTACCTGCCGGCAAGCATTCTGCTTTGCCTTGCCAGGCAAATAGCCATGCTCGTTCTCCTGTCAGCCAGTTCAGAATGCAAGAAGTAGCCAAGTTGGTTGTCATGAATTCCTGCAAGTTGTGTTAGACGTTAAGAGCCGAACGTCGGCTCTTTTTTGATTCCTGCCAATCGTAGAATCAAAAAGTGACCACTCAGAGGGGGTGGACCCAACCTAAAGAAATTCTGCTGCGAGTCGGGAATGGGATCTCTTGGACGAAGCGACTACATCCGCAGTATCTATGCTAAGGACAATAAACAGGCACCTGAAATCAGGAAGCAGGCGTTCGCCAATTCATGAGTAGTAGGGGAATCCCTCATAGCTGGATGGGTTGAAGTGTTTCGTGCGACGGCCGGAAGCAGCAACGGAGTCTTGCCTATTTTGCATCATACCCGTGTCGGTTCAGCCCAACTTCGGAGTCAAGCCGACCAACAGGCCACGAGTCATAATTGGCCACGAAAGCTCCCATGTCGGAATCCACCGAGCGCCACCGATTTGACTACGGTTTTGGCTTTCGGTATCTGCCGTCTGTGGTGGTGACCTCTGCGCTGATGGGCAGATTCCCCGAGCTAGCGGATGATGCACCCGCTGTGAGACAGAATTACGTCGAAGATCAATATGGGTGAGCGTCACCGTTGAGACACCGTAGCCTAACTTTTCGGCTAGGCAACCTCGGCGCAGGCGGTGCAAGAGTAATACACCGCCAAGGGACGCCAGCCAAGCGGTTGAAGGTTCGGGCACGGCGGTTGAGGTTGGCACGGTTTTGTTTTGAGAACCGTAGTTCGTTTGCCAGTCGGTCAAATCATTGGCGTCAAAACTGGTGCCCAATTCGCGTTGCCAGAGCAGGAAATCGCCGCCGTCGACGATGCCGTCGCTGTTGAAGTCGCCGGGTGGAAACGGGAGTTCGGTGTCAAATGTAATCCGCAATACGTCGCGGTTCACACCGGTAGGGTTCTCGGCGTCGATCGTCGCGGGGTCGAGCAGGTTCAAAATCTCATGCGAGAAAGTCATGCCATCGACAATCGGAAAGGCGAAATCGAGCGATCCGTCTAAAATGATTTGGTCGGCCGACAGGATGTCGAAGAAGTTGCCTTCGCCCGGCACAAATCCTTCTTGCAACATGACGCTTATCTCGACGACCCCGTCGAGCGTGAGCGTATCGAACACGTGTACCTGATCGTACTGGGTGGTGTAAGACCCGGTACGCGATTCGACGTTCACTCGACTTGCATTCGGAGCGAAGCTGTTGACATTGGTGCCAACCAGGTCGAACTCGATCGCCGTCCCGTCAAGCGTGGTAGGCGCATCGAAGAAAAAGCCCCCCACGGTGGTCGACGCTTGCGAAGGGGCGAGCACGGCGGAGTCGCCCATGGCGATGGAGCTGACGATCATCTCGCCGTGCCCCTCAATGCGATTGTCGACATTCGCAAAGGCAAACGCGCCAGTGACCATGGGGCTGACGTCTGCACCGTTGGGGAAGTAGGCAAGTGTGCCGCCGCCAGAGAGCGTCAAGTCGTTGCCGAGGATGAGGTCAGGGTTCGCCGAGTTGGTGAACGACATCCGGCCCTCGTTCACAAAGGTACCAGTCACTGTGACGGTCTGCACCGTGGTGATACCGGCATTGGTCACGTCCTCGAAGAATACGGGGTTACCGTTGGTGGTGATGCGCCCGTCCTGGTCGGTGACGAGAGTGACTCCTTGCAGTCGAGTACTAAACATTCGGATCAGGCTGCCTGCGCCAACCGCTTCGATGGTGCCCCCCTCGATAGCGACGGGGGAAAATAGGTTCATCTCGCCATCGCTAGAGGCCCGCAAGGTGCCGCCGTTGACGAACTGAGCCGCGCCCGCGCCCACCGTCATCTGGGTGCCTGACACATTGGCCTCGATCACGCCTAGGTTCGTCAAAGTGCCACCGATTACGCGTATGACGCCACGGCCGGTGATGTGTTGGCCGGCGCCGATCTGCAGGTCCGCGTCGCCGCCGCCGGTAGAAATGACTCCATGCATCTGGATCTCACCCGCACCCTCGATCGACAGCGGATCGCCGAATGGGGCTTGTAGCGCTGTATTCGAATTAGAGCCGCCGCCGCTCTCGAGCACAATCCGCCCGTTGTTTTCCACCACGCCCCCGTGGACCGTCAGGCGCACTTCGGGCGTGATTCGCAGCTCGTCGTCTGGGTCGAGCCGCACCTGTCCCACATTGATGGTGGCCGGGTTACTGCTCGAGTTGCGGTCGACGGAAACGACCGACGCGGTCGCATCACCAGAATCGACGAGCGCGATGTCGGTTTGGTTGGGGACGAAGCCGGTGCTCCAGTTCTCGCCATCGTGCCAGTTGCCGGTCCCGCCGATCCACACGGGGCCCTCGGGCGAAATCGTCGAAAACAGAGTCACGTCGTTCCCGTCGCCGCCGGCGTAGGTGATGAACAGGTTGGTGTCGTTAAATGTGCCAACCAGGGCGCCTTCGCCGAGCCCATTGAACTGGCCGCTAAGCGCGCCTCCGACCTCGAAGATAGGGTAGGTCTGGTCGTTGGAGAGAGTCAGGCCGCTTATCAGCGAAACCGAAAGCCCGCCCGACAGGGTAGCGTCGCCGGCAAGTACGAACTGGTCGAACTGCCCGGTAGCGGAGCCGCCGATCTCGAAAAAGGAGGACGAGTTTTCTCCAAGTACAAGGTTTCCGCCAAGGGAAACCGAGGCGGGCGAGTCGCCGGGGTGGACTTCGCCATCGAGCTGCAGGGTCCCGCCACCAGTGATGCCTCCTGCGCCCGAATACGTGCCACTCACGAAGACCATCGCGCCGGGGTCGATCTTAAATGTTCCCGATTGACTAAGGTTTGATTGAAAGACGATTGAGTCGCCGGTGCCGACATTGATGAGACCCGTGTTGGTGACTTCGTCCGCGAACCTCAGCGGCCCGCTGATCGTGCCCACGTTGCTGACAGGGCCAACGATAGTCGCTTGGTCGACGGTGCTGTCGAGTTGTGATCCCGTGTCCAGGTTGATACCGCCCCCAGCATTGGCAGCCACAAACGTGGGATCTGAGCCGAAATGACTAATCTCTAGCAATGCGCCGGTCCGGAGGTTGAGTTCGCCGCCGACGATTATCTTGCCACCCGAGACAGCCGTTAGCGTCCCGTGATTCTCCACGTCACCGGTGACGTCCAGAGAGACGCCGTTTCCGCTCGCGGACATTAGCCCGCGGTGCACCAGTCTACCTTGGATGCTCAACGTCCCTACGGGGCTGAGAAAGCTGCCGCTGTTGGCAATGACATCGCCGATCACGGTCCCCGTTCCGTGGACCCTGCCGTTGCTTAGGACCTGCAGCCCACCGGCCGCGTCAACAGTTGCATTGCCATCGAGCTTTAGATCCGCGATCGGCCCTACACCTCCGCCAACGCGGAGGATGCCGTTAGAGTGGAGTTCGCCGCCTACTGGGAGGTGTATCTCTCCTTGATTCGAGATATTTCCAAGCACCATCATTCCGCTAGCGGCGTCAACCTCCACGACGCCGAGGTTCACCAGGACTCCCGCAATCTGGCTGACGCCGGCGATTTCGCCGCCGGTCTCAATGAGTACATCGCCAGCTAGATTTCCGCCTGTCACTCGGCCATTCTCGTGGACCTCGAATCCCTCGACGGCGGTAAGCGTTGTTCCGCTCGCGATTTGCAAGGTGCTTTCGCCGCTGCCGCCGCCCACTTCCAAAAACTTGACAGTCCGGCTGTTTGCCAACACGACCGCTGTGTCCGCGTCCGTGCTGATCGACGCTCGGTGCAGAACAGTAGGAGCAAAGGCAAGCGTCCAGTTATTCCCCTGTGTGAAATCGCCATCGGTCTCCGAACGGTAACGTAAATCCGGGGTGAATAGCCGGGCCTGGGTCGAACCGTCACCCATGACGGCCAGGTAGGCAACCTGGCCGCTGCCGCTGTTAAACGCGTTGGCGGCGACGGAGAAGTCGGCCACTTCGGCGCTCGCCGCGCTGGGACTGCTTGTCACAACCTGCACTAAGTCGATGCCGTCACCCAGAAAATAGCCGCGACCCGCCCCACCACCCGCTGTGGGGAACAACGTGCTTTCGAAGCCAACAATGTTGGAGTCGGTGAACGTGGACAGGGCCAATTCGTCTAGCACATAGTCCCCTGCAGGAGTTAGATCGCCAGTCGCGGCAACAGGGCGCAACACCCCGGCGTTGGGCTCATTGGCATAGGCCGAGAGGATGATAGCCTGATTGGGATCGGAGTTGCCATCTAATTGCGCTATGAACGCGACATTCTGTGTGTCGTTAATCAGCACCTCGCGCTCAAAGCCGTGGTGGAACCCTGTTGCACTGGTATCTCCGAATTCACTAATGACCTCGATGCCCGCTGAAGTATGAACGAGGATATTCTGCTCGAAGGTGATTGGGTCGTACGCCTGCATTGCGACCTGGTCAAGATTGTTGATCGCCGGGGTCGCCGAGCCGAACGCTAGATTCGGGAGATCGGCTAGGCGAATCAAATCGAAGGAGGTCCCGTTGGGAACGGCGAGGAAGTATTGCCTCCGACTTCCTTGTGAGATGTCGGCGACGACTCCGAAAGCCACGTTCCCCGATTCATTGGCGTGCGAGAACGTCGTGAATTGATCGGTGCCGATAAAGGTAAAAATTTCACCCCCGGTGGGAAGCGACTGCCCTTGCGTGGCAACGACCCTGAGCGTCGCTCCATCGCCGACCAGGAGGCTTTGTTCAACGATGCCCGAGTTCGCTGTGAAGACGACTTCGCCCGCCAGGTTCGATTGATCGGAGATATCGCCTAACTCTGGGAAGACCTCCCCGACGCCCTCGCGGGCGATCTCAGCAACTTGCCCTGAATCGAATCGAAGAAGGGACGGAACCACGCTCGAGCCATCGACCACCTGGCTAGTGAAATGAGCTTCGCCATTCGTGTTGAGCCCCCTAAGCTCAAACGGCCCGAGGGTGTCGGTCCCGCTGCCAAACGTGGCGCCGCTGCGGACGAGCTCGCTGGTTGTTCCGCTGGAGAGTTGCAAGATCGCGCGGTTGTTGGTGGCGTCGATCCCGGCGCCGTTGAGCTCGACTTGGTAGGTGAGGGCGCCGAAATCGTCGACCAATATTGGTCCAATGACTTGGCTAATCTGCCCGCCCCCCGCGGCCGCGTCCCCTTGCTTCACGACGATTTCTTGGCGCCCCTGCGCCGACGCGATTTCCATGGTGACGAGCAGCAGCGTTGTTTGCAAAAGGGCGACAATGCTCCGTCTCGCAATTGCGCCTTCGCAGAATCGATGCGGGAAAGTCATTCCACTTCTCGTTTCACTGTGGTTTCGGCGAACACATGAAAACTTGGCCGCAAAACAGTTCTCGCTAGAGCGCCCAAATTTATCGTTAAAAATAGGCTTGAAAGTGACCGCTAGATTATTGACCGCCACCGGGCCGGCCGCCATACTCGTAAACACGGGTACCGCGATTCTCCGGCGAATGTAGCGCCTCACATCACCAATCCTCTAGCCCAGTTGTGAGCCGATGGGTGAACCAAGCAGCTTACGCCTGAGCGACATGCGGGCCATCTTTCAACTCGTGGGGCAGTGTCGTGAGTTGCGGCTCGACTCGACCATCTGGCGGCGACACATGCTTGTCGAACTCGCGGGGCTCACTGGCGGGCAGGTCGCCATGGGGGGACCCGCCGCGCTGCGGGGCAATCAACTGCAGCCCGACCCCGCGCCGCTGGTCGATCTTGGATGGAATGGCGAACGCGAACGTGGCGTGTTCGAGCAGTTCCTCCAGCACGGCGTGCATCAACACGATCCATCTTTGACTTCCTTTGGCAAACAGATTGCCAGCCTGTCGCGGAGCCACAATCTCCTCACACGCAGCCGCTCGCAGCTTGCCAGTGATCGCAGTTGGTACAATAGCCAAGCATATTGCGACTACCGACGGAAATCGGGAACGGACGATTCTATGATGTCCGTCGCCAGGCTGCCCGACGGGCAGTGGCACGCAATTCTGCTCTGTCGCCCACCCGGCGAGAAGAGATTCTCCGATCGGGATCTCCAACTGCTAAACTTGTTTCACGACGAGCTGAGGCCATATCTTCAAACCGAGTTGGCCCCGCCAGAAAGCAATCCGGTTTCTAGCCTGACGCCCCGTTTGAGGGAAGTGCTCGATTGCCTGCTAGAAGGAGAGGCCGAGAAGCAAACGGCCCTGCGGCTCGGCCTTTCGCCTCAGACGGTCAATCAATACGTGAAGGCAATCTACCGCAGCTTAAAGGTACACAGCCGCGCCGAGCTGATGGCCCTTGTACTTCGCAATCCGTTTACTAGATAGAAGCAATCGGCGACAAGCTCGATCGAAGAGCAAGTCTATTTAACTACGGCCGGTTTTGGTTGGCGACCTGGTAAATCGGCCATTGTGGGAGATTCGCGAAAAACGCGACACGTCACAGAGAACTACGCAATACTGCCTTAACCAAGCAAATGAGTGCCGGTTTGTGCTGCGTTGGTGCCCGAAGTTGGACCAACACCAGCGAGTTGGCCGGTCGGCTAAGTCGCAGCGGTCTTGTTCGAGAAGTGACACCGCTGCACCTTGGCAGAAGTTCTTCCAGCGGTCGGGTGATGCAACCGCCTTGATTTAGAGCGATGTCGAACTGACAGCAGTGCGAAGACCGCTCCGGGAGGTGGCGGGTACTTGTAGCAGCGACCAAAGGTTTCCCCAACCACTTTCAGCAAAACGGCTTACGGGCCGATTCCGGCTTTCTTCTTGACGCTAGGTTCCCCTAAAAACGCCCCAAAATCTTCCCGACGTGATTACCACGGGGAAGGGCCGCTTGTTATACTCACAGGAATGCGAATTCCCGCAGCGTGCGTATGTCCAATACCTTTCCCTGATCCGACTCACGGCAAGGCAACTCACCAAGCCGTAAAACAGATTCCCAGACCTATTCTAAGTTGCATTTAGCCACGGCAAGATATCGAACTAATCCCGGCCTCGTTAGTCCCTTGATCACCATGCGGAGTAGTCTCGTGAAACGCTTACTACCTGACCGCAAATTCGATAAGCTTTTCCGCTTTGCACAGTTCTTGTTTTGGGCGACGCTTATCTCTCCGACCTACGCGGTGGAGAAACTCCACACTTTCACTTTCGCTGGGCAAACACCGATAACCACAACCACGCTCATTCAGGAAGGCTTCTCTTTCGAAGGCGAGCTGATTGGGGTCCAGGTCAGTGCAAGCTTTACGAATCTGCTATCTAGCACCTTTGTTGCTGACACGCCGATCGATAACGTATCGCTAACACTTGAGGCGGAGCAGGCAATGAGCGTAACGCTTCCGTGGGGATCGTTCACGGTCGACCTAAACGGCCCTCCAGTACTATCAACGATAAATGACCTTGAAATCGACGATTTGTTTACCTTGAGCACGATCATCGAAGGCGTGGGTGGTGAGACTTTTTCTCCTGTGAGTCTCCAAAGCGGTCAAGATATTCCGATCACGATCAACTGGGCCCCAACCGTCCCGATAACGGTCCGTAATTTCTTTACGGAGCTTCCGGTGTTGCAAGGGAACGGTTTCTTTGGCGGGACGAGCTTGATGAACATCACCCTGAGTCCCATCGTGCAAGATATTCCCGAGGGCTGGATCAATCCTGACGGAGGCGCCTTTCAGACAGGAGCCAACTGGAGCAACGGGGCGTCGCCAACCAGCGGCGAAGCAGCCATATTCAACATACCGGCAGTTTACACCGTTGATTTGAGCTCGGACGTTCGCAACAGCATGGCGAAGGTCCAGAATGGCGCCGTAAAACTCAGCGTTGAAGACTCCAAATACGAAGTTGACCAACTCAATGTCATTGCCGCGCCTGGGCAAACAGCTTTGTTGACCGTGGACCGTGCCAATGTGGAATCGACGGCCCAACAGGGGATTTTCGCTCGGGAGATCGTGGTCGGTGCGAACAGCACCTTAAGAACCGGTGACTTCGATCAGTTGTTCGAGAGCGACCCCAACAATCCTCTGGTCAACGCCAGGGAGTTTGTCCGCGTCGAGCAAGGGGGAAAGATGGAGGTCTTGAGCCTCAGTATCACCGGCCCAGGACCCAGCAACGGTGTGGCGCTTGCCCAGGTGCGGGGATTCGGATCGGCCATGAAGGCCGGCTATATCAACGTCGGACAACCAATGGTGAGTGGCGGGGGTCCTGGCACCGCGGGACGTCTTGAAGTGACCAATGGCGGCAAGATCACTAGTCCCGATGTTGCCCTACAGATTGTTGTTGATTCGGGCGACGCCACCCTCCAGGGTTCGCTGCTTCTCTCAGGAGTAGCGACCTCAGGAGGCGACACTGCAGTGAGCGAAATCGAAGCTACCATAATCATCATCGGTAACTCGGGACGCGGGCGGTTCGATTTGGGCGAGGGTGCCTTGATGGAAGTCGACAAGCTAGTCCTGGGGCAAAGCAGAAACCTCAATGTCGGGACCGAGTCGTACGGCCAGGCGAACATCAGCGGGACGGGGACGATTCTTCGATCGTTCGGTCGCGACTTCGCAAGCATCATCGTAGGAGACCGAGGTCGTGGAGAGCTTACGATTACCGAGGGGGCGCATGTGGAAGCCTCGATTCAACTCGCCGCAAACTCTGACGAAGGCCCACAGCAAGGCATCGTTAATATCGGTGGCGCGGGAACCCGCTTAAAAGGTGTGGTGCTCAACGTTGGGAGTAAGGGCGCGGGCGAGATGAAGGTGATGGACGGCGCTGTGGTTGAAAACCAAATTGCGGTGATCGGAGAGCTAGATGGAAGCCTGGGATTGTTGAGTATTACCGGTGCCGAGACGCGCTTCCTATCAGAGCTCCAGCTCACCATCGGTGGGGATACCCAGCAGACCGGCAGCGCTCGGATGACGCTATCCGAGGGTGCCCAGGCGACAATTCTTGAACCCGATGACACGGATGGCCGAGTGAGAATCGGCAATCAAGGCGTGCTGGAGGTCGAGTCGGGTGCCTCGCTTATTGCGAAGACGATCGATGTCAACGGCGGAGACATCTTCATCAAAGATGCTAACTCAACACTCCTATCAGACTTCGGACTGACTCTCGATGGAACCCTGAGCGTCTCCGAGGGACTCGCGACGGTCAAAGGAGGACAGCCCCTAACGATCGAGTCGCAAGGTGTAGCTAACGTCACAGAAGGGGGCGCCGTCCGAACCGCCAGACTCTCAATCGATCAGGGAGGTGAGTTCCTTGTCACCGGCGAGGGGTCGCAGTTGATCCTCGACGCCTCGCTGTCGAACGGACCCGCAGCCGATGAAACCCTCCTCGCTGGCGCGATGGCCGTGTCCGGCCGACTCACCATCAACCAGAACGGACTGGTTGCAGCGGAACGGGTCGTCGTCGAACAGGGGGGGCGGATCGATGGCAACGGCGGCGTGATCGACGCGGGAGAGACACGCCTCGCTGGCAACGCTTTCTTCAACCAGGGCTTGGTTGCAGCGGGTGCGTCGCCCGGAAAACTCACCATCGAAGGCGACTTCGTCCAGGAAGAGACCGGCATCATCGAGATCGAGATCGCAGGACTCCTGCCGGGCGTTGAACATGACGTCCTGGAAATTACCGGCGAAGCCGTGATCGACGGTTTCGTCGTGCTGCAATTCGTCGAGGGTTTTGCTCCCTCTCAGGGAGATGTGCTCAAGTACCTTCAAGTGGGCGAGTTTGCCGACCTGACAGGAGTCGACTACGAGGTCCGCGGTTTGCTTCCCGGATTCGAATTTGAGATATCTCGCGACCCCCTCAGCGGTGGCTTCCAGATGCTCGCCCTCAATGATGGCTTCGCTGTACCCGAGCCAGCATCTGCGTGCATCGCTCTCGTCTGCAGTGTTTGCCTTGTTCTTCGAAAACGAGCCTGGTAGATGGCTCGCGGGTGGGGCCTTACGATCTGAGGCGGACGGGTCTACTGGACAAGCTATCACGTGTCACTGAGGGGGTTGATGCACCGTAGCGTATGTACCCACTCAACAGGCACGTCTGCACAACTTGACGCCGAGGTTGGACCACCGAATGGTGTGCGCTCAGTGAACCCCAGCCGCGTTACTGCCCCGCCACCGGCTCGGCCTCGTCGTCGGCCTTCCAGACGTCGGGTAGGAACTGCGCGAGCTCGGCTGCCGACGTCTGGCCGATCTTGGCCAGCACGCTGGTCAGATACCGCTGCGGATCGACACCGTGCCGTTCGCAACTGGCGATCAGACTCCACAGCCGCGCGTGGTTCGCACCGGCCCGGTCGTTGCCGGCAAACAGTGGTGTAGGCCCGGGAGTTTCACCCGGGCCCCAACTGTCTAGCGACAATTAGTTTTCCCTCTCCGCGACAATTAGAAATCCCCTGCTAGCTGACGAGCGTGGGGTTTGTGCTATCGCGTTGGCGATACCTCGGTTGCACTCGTTCTCTTTCGCTCGCCGAAACGTTTAACCTTCAGATCAAAGGAATAGAGAAGAGGGGCCCGTAATGCTCCACCGAGAAATGGCGTCATCACGCCCGACGCCCATTGACAATCATCGGTACATCTTCGTGGAGTGAGTTACCTCAGTACCACGCAAAACTCGCTTCCAGTTGCTGGTCAGGCTCTACTGGACGGGGTTCGCACCCGCAAGGTTCCGCTGAAAGGTTTCAGATCTGCAAATTACATTTCATTCCCCTTTCCCAAGCTTTGCTTGGCGCAATTGATGCAACCGACGCGAGTTCCAGAGTCGCGATTCCTGCACAGAGCATCGATGCCGCGGCCTAGCTGCAACGCGGCAGTTAGCACCGCAATCCAGCGTCCGAGCGGGGCAAAATGCGCCAATTCTTCGCGCCCCAAGAATTTCCCCCAAAAATCTACTACTACTTCTATAACGGGGTGATATAGTGGGAAGCTCCCTCGGAAAACCGCAGGCTACGTTCCGCACCCACGAGAGGATCCACTAAAGAAGGCTACCGCCGCTTTGGCACTCACACTCCTCCTGCACCTCAGTGCGCGGGCTGGCGGCGGCGTCATCTTCGACTGGGCCACGATCGGCCGTTAACACCGTATGGCGCAACGGTCTCGGCAGCACATACAACCAGTACGACTACACGATCTGGAAGAACAATTTCGGCACAACTTCGACCACCGGCGCGGTGCCCGCCATAGCCGCGTTGCTGCTGGCAGACGGTAACGGGCTAACTACCACTGATCAAAACTTCCACGCGAGAGACCTACCATGCGACAGCAGCTTCGAAGAAATGGCTCGCAAAGTCTTTGGCGGCTGCTCGTGGCGTGCATCATAAGCAGCGTGGGCGGAGGCCTCAGTCAAGCAGCGGAGTTCACCTTCAACTTCGCTAACCCAATCGAACTGGGAGCCGCACTAGATGGCGCCGGGGTGGGCGACTTCGTCATGGACCCGCTCTTTCTCGGCACGGAGTTTGACAAAACAATCCGCGGCGGCACGATCGTCGGTTCGCCTGATGCGTTGATCTTTCCGGCGATTCCATTGCTAGGAATTCCCGAGGTACGCGCCGATACGCGGACCGGTGCGCGGCTCGAGGCGAATATCACGGGCCGTGCAGGGCTCGAACTCAACGCCGGATTGAGCCTCGGCGGACTCGAGGCGGACGCAATCTTCAATTATAGTCCCACGCTCGTCGTTCCGGATGTGATTCGCAGTGGGCAATTCTTCTCGCTGCGCGGGACGTCGGGGCTCGATACGAGCGGCGCATTTGGAGCAGGACAGATCGATCTCCCTTCGGCGTCGTTTAGCGCGGATGTGATTTTCGACGTGAACGCGGCTGGCAAGGTCGACTACGGCTTTGTCGGAGTTGTGCCGTACAACTCGCAGCCATTCGACTGGAACGTGGTCCCTCAGCCGACCGACGACGACGGTAACTGGACGTTGTTCGGCGTGGGGGTGGACCTCGACAACACAAACGACTTCGCGACGCTCACCGTCGCCGGGCAGGCGATCGGCATCAACCCGGGCGACAACGATACGGTCTTCGGGTACGACATCAGTCTCGACGCGCCGGGCGCGCAAGAGACCGACCCGCCACTGTTTAATCGCGATGTGGGGCGGATCGAGATTGTGAAGCCAACCTTGGGCGACACGCTGTTCGTCAACACGTCGCTCACCAGCGACCGCGGTATCGGCTACACGATCGATTCGAACATCCTGCGGTTGGGGGTCGACATCGACGGCATCGCCTCGACGATCGCCGCCGGGGCATCTTACACTGATTTCTCGAAGACAATCGGGCAGCCAGACAGCGACATCAACGGGTCAATCGATGGCACGATCTTGGACCTGAAGTACGGCCCCGAACTGGGCTACAAGTACGAGTCATCGATCGATGCTAAGTTTGATGCGACGCTCACGTTCAGCGAAGACGTGGCAGTGATCGCCTCGGACGGCACGTTGCAGATTACCGACACGGTATCAGGCAGTTGGCACGACTTGCCGCAGATCGCTGTGCTGGGCAGCAATCAGGTCGATGTCGACGTGACATTCGACCGTTACGAGGCTCGCCGCACCGACCGCGGGGCGCTCACCATCGGCGACTATCTGGAGTTTCAGGCCCTGGCGATTACCGCGAATCTGAACATCGGGCCGTTCTCGGTGGAACTGGCCGGCCTTGGCCCCGCGATCCATGAGCGAACTAGCATACTGGGTGGCCTGCTCGGCGAGATCGAGATCGACCTATTTGAGAACAAAGACATCTTTCTGGTTGAGGCGGAGATCAACGAAACGGGCAGTTTCACACTGCAAGCCGCGCCGAACCAGTTGCTCTATCTGCCGGCGACTACGTCGGATCTCGACGAGTTGTCGTCCTGGCGGATTCTCGGCACGACCACAACGCCCGCCTCGTTTGCCGGCAACACGCTGGTGATTGGCCTCGGCGATGCCTCGGCTACGCATGTCGACGACCTACTCCCGACCACCGTGATCGACAACTCGACGTCGTTTCAGCACGTCACCGCCAGCGAGCTGCAGATTCTCGAGGGGAGCTCTCTATCGTTCGGCTCCAGTACGCAGCGGGAATGGACGCTCGATCGGATTCAGAACGACGGGACCTATAGCAGCCTGGGCGGACCCACGACATTCGCGGCGGGGCCCGTCGGCTTGCTGCGGATCGACGGCAACGGGTCCATCTCCGTCAAGGCACCTGCGTCGCGCATCGAGGCGGCTGTGCTCATCAACGGCGAGGGCCACGAGTTGTCGTTCAGCATCGGTGAGCTCGATATCACGCAAGCGATCGATAACGCGGGGATTCTGAACGTCGGTGCACTCACCTCGCCGGTTGCGCTCACAGGCGAGTTCCGCAACAGCGGCGAGTTTCACGTGTCGAGTTCCGCGACAATCCTGAGTAGCGGCGGTATTGTCAACGACGGGCTCGTTCGCGTCGCCAGCCAGATTGGCACGGCGGAGCTCGTTTTGCCGTCCAACCTCGGCTCGCCCACCGGCAAGGGCGTCTACGCCGCGGGGCCTGGCGGGACTCTTCGCACCTTTGCGGCGCAGTTGAAGCCTGGCGAAGAGATGCTGTTCCACGCCGAGTCGGGTGGCGTCGTCGACCTCCGAAATGGTTTTAGTGTGCCGGGTACGGCCAACTTCTTGATCGACGACGGCGGAACGCTGATTCTCAACGGGGTCGATGTCTTCGACCAGGGAAAAATAGACATCGTCAACCGCGGGCTGCTGCTGGTCGCATCGGGGACTAACACCATCTCCGATCCCGGCGGCGGCACAATCGTGCCGGTGAATCTCGACAACAACGAGGGGACTGTGCGGATCGAAGCGGACGCCCGATTCTTCATCTCCGCGACAATCGAGGACTACTCTGGCGGCGGTGCGACGTTCGACGCGGGCGAGTGGCAGATCATCGGCAACCCCGCTTTGTTTGACACCCGCGACTTCTTCAGCGCGGGCGGCGAAGACAAGGCGTCTCTCGGGATCACCATCACGGGGGTGACCGCCGCGGACAACTATCTTGGGGAGTTCGAGTTCGACGATGAGCCGGGCTTTGACCCGGCGGTCCCCGGCTCCGGCTACCAGTTCGAGGATTTCGACACGACGCTCGCGATCAACGCGTCGAAGGTCACGCTGAGTGGCGCCGCCTACTTCCCCTACTTCAACACGGTCCGAGAGAACCGGGGCGTGATCAACCTACGCGAGGGGATCCGCTTCTCCACCGAGGGGAACCTCACCAACTCGGGCGAGATCAACGTCGAGAATGGCGCCCAGTTGATCGTGAATGGCGACCTGCGGATCGAACCGGGCGGGTCGCTGCGCGTCGATGGCAGAAGCGGGCTGGAGGCCGAGGACGAGGCGCGGCTCGTGCACGATTTCACGCAGTTCGCAATGGAGATCGTCGGCGGCGAGCTGACGCTCGGGCCCGAGGCATCGCTCTCGCTGTTCGACGGCCAGAGCGAAGGATATGTGCTGCTGGGCGACTGGACCGTGCGAGAGAGCGTCGAGATCGACCCGGTAACGCAGGAAGAGGTGGTTCGGCCCGCGGTCGTCGACCTCGGTGCGGTGGACCGGATTGCTCGCTTTGGGGATGGGCGGCTGATCCTCGACGGCGCCACTGTGCACTTTCCCGCGATCCACTCGATCGGTTCAGTGCAGGGCTCTTCGAACGCGATCGAGATCCTCGGCGGATTCGAGCTGGCGATCGACAGCAACATCCTGTCCCCCGAACTCGGCTTCGCCACCGAGACCGACCTCTTCCTCGCGTTCGACAGCGCACAGGTGCTCGTCGATGGCGGCGGCAAGCTAATTACCGAGGTCTTCTTTGCCTACAACGACACCCACATTGGGGAACAGGGCTACGTGGCGGCCAGCGACCGGGTGGAAATCGCGATCTCGTTCGATGACACCGCGTTGCGTGTCGATGGCGTGCTTGAGACCCCGCTGGTGATCGTGACCGACACGTCTAGCTTCTTACCCGGCGGGAGCCAGGCGGGCCGGCTCCGCGGCAAGGGCGAGATCTACGGCGATGTGGATGTTCAGACCGGCATCCTAGCGCCCGACGCCGACGGCTTGGAGATCTACGGCGACTTGTCGCTCTCCGCGACGTCGCAGACGCTCATCGAGCTCGGCGGCGAGGGGCACGGCAGGCTGACGGTCGGCTCCGCGACGCTCGGCGGAGTGCTCGAAGTGCTGCTTGGCGCGGGATTCAGTACGATCGACGGTGAGCAGTTCGAACTGATTGGCTTGGTCGACGGCGCGGGCGGTGTATTGGACGGGGCATTCGACAGCGTGCTGCTGCCGGTTTTGGACTTTGGCAGCTTATCGCTGACCGCCGACAGCAGCCGCGTGTTGCTCGAGTTCGCCGCGGCGCTGGGCGGCGACTTCAACGTCGATGGCACCGTTAACGCCGCCGACTACACCGTATGGCGCGACAACCTGGGCGGGTTGTACACTCAGAGCGACTACATGGTCTGGAGAAACAACTTCGGGGCGACTTCGGCCAGTCTGCCAGCCGGGTCGCCAGCAGTGCCCGAGCCGTATAGTGTGGCTCTGCTCGGTCTGGGGTGTTTACTCGCCTTGGCAAGTCGCCGTCTTTCAGGTTTCTGAGTCATCGATTGCCAAGCTAGGGAGGTGAGCATATCCTCGTTGCATCTGAGATGTCTCAAACTGCCCGAAGATGGACAAACACCAGTGAGTTAGCCAGTCGGCTAACTCGCAGCGGTCTAGTTCGAGATGTGACACCGCTGCGCTTTAGCAAAATCTCTTCCAGCGGTCGGTTGATGCAACCGATCGCACATACCAAATGCTGTAAGTCGTGGCGGTCGTGGATCGCTCGGCAGGTTTGAAGCCGCCCGTCGCCTACAGACTTTTGAATACCTTACCGACGTTCTGCTCCGAAACTCTTATTGCGAGCCTTCATGACGGTCCGGGGCATGGAAAGCATGAAGGCAAGGGGGTGGTCGAATTGGTGCTTGTCTATTCCTTTGTGATGTGAAAAGGCGCCGTGAAGAGCAATTAGCCGGGAAGGTTGCCGTTGCGCATATCGCACTGCCGATGCCGTAGTTCTACGAATGGGATCCACTTCCGGCACATGATACGGTCAATGTGCAAGTGTCGACAAATCAGTGAATCAGTACTATGCTGTCGACTGGGTCTGTTACAAGTGGAAAGTCCATTTCTGCCGGTCCGGCAAAAAAAAAGGAGCATCGCAATGATGGCCAACGAAGTCAAAGCTACGACGTTTGAGAACACAAAACTAAATACGGTAAAGCTTGATTGGAAAGAGGTGTACTACACCAACTGTCCGCTAGTCTCGGCGTCGAATGTCGACGAAGGCGTTGGCTTGACCAAGAAGGAGTTCAAGAAGATCGGGGTGAACTATCGCTACCTGCGTTCCACTCCCGAAAACGACTGGTATCCGCACTACATCCACAACCTGGACAACCTGATCCGCTTCGGCGGACTGTTCCCGGCCATCGACGCCCACGCCGACTACCGCCGGACCTGCCTTCTGGGAGTCACGCAGATGCCGGCCGAAGGCGGTGTGATGATGGTGCGTTCTGGAGACGACATCTACCGGATGTCCGATCTGAAAGGCAAGAAAATCGGTCTTTCCAAGAGCATGAACCAGATCAAGAACGACTGGTGGCGCATTCAGGAGCACCAGGGGATCGAGCTCATGCTCCGGATGAATGGAATGACCATGGACGACATCGAGCTCGTCGAGTTCCCGTATGCCGACGACTGGTACAACGATCCGAAGATGGTGGGACCTGAAATGGAACTCTCCATCGATCTGTGGCTCAAGCGCGACCACAAGCACGATCTTGCCTTCCGCCCGCTGGAAAGCGCACTGGAAAAAGGAGTCATCGACGCAATGTATACGCAGACCAAGCCGCTCCAGCAGCTCTCCGAGGATACAGGCAAGTTCGCGGCGATCGAGGACCTCTCCCGCTCCCCGGACTGGCGCCTGCAGGTGGCCAACATTCCCGCTGCCATCACCTGCACTAAGGTTATGGCCGACAAGCATCCCGAACTCGCCGTCACCTTCATGAAGGGCATGATCCGAGCCGGTCGCTGGGCCAACGAGAACAAGCGCGCCGCAGCGGAGATTCTCGACCAGCAGACCTTCTACCGAGACATCGAGCACACCTGGCAGGGCATCCGGGACGTGGACCTTGTGCCGAACCTGTCCCTCCTGAACCTGGCCTCCGTCAACATCGGCAAGGAGTTCATGGTCAGCCACGGCTACATCAAGAACGACTTCGATGTGAACGAATGGGCCGCGCCCGAGTTCTTGGAACAAGCCAGCCGGGAACTGCTGGAGGAGGAATGGAAGAAGCGGAGCACCGCCAAGCTTCCCAAAGCTGCGAGCCCGCTTGCAGGCGGAGGAAAGCTCGGCTGACAAACCCGCAACCATGAGGCGCCCTCCCACCCGGGAGGGCGCCGCTTGGTTTCCGTCCGCACCATACCACCAAAGGCGACCGGGCCTGATTCGCGAACCAAGCGCCATCACCGCCGGTCCGGTGATGGGCAATGAATCAACCGAAAGCCACAACGATGTCTGACGAAACAGACAAAAGTGGAGACCCGACAGCAAGTTCTGCCGGCGAAATCGGAACAAAGAACAACCCGCGCAAGGTGGGTGGACGAATGTTATGACTGACCACAATACCACGCGGATGCAGCGACTCGGTTATCGCCAGCCGGCCGAAGTCGCGGAGCCCGATGAACTCGTCCTGGTCGAGTTCGTGTCTGATGGGCGCGTGGCGATCATCACCCTCAATCGGCCGCATGCCGATAACGCCATCACCACGGAACTGGCCGCGCAACTGATCGAGGTCCTCGAGACGATCGCAGCCCGTTCCTCCGTGCGTGTCGCCATCCTGACCGGAGCGGGAGACCGGGCCTTCTCGGTGGGCGGCGACCTGTACCAGCGTAAGGATATGACCAAAGAACAATGGTTGCGGCAACGCCAGGTTTTTGATCGCGTGCTTTACACGCTGCGCCAGTTGCGTCGGCCCATTATCGCAGCCGTCCACGGGATGGCATACGGCGGCGGCTGCGAGATGGCCATCAGCACAGACTTCATCATCGCCTCCGATGATGCCGTCTTTGGCCAACCCGAGGCGATGGTTGGCCTGTCGGCCGGCGGCGGCTCGCCAGTGCTGCTTCCCCGCGTGCTCCCTCCGGGCAAGGCCATGCAGATGCTCATGACCGGCGATCCGATCACGGCTCAGGAGGCGCACCGGTTGGGCATGGTTAACGAACTCCACCCCAGAGACAAACTCATGGAGGCGGTCCTCCGCATCGCGGAGCGGATTGCCAACAACTCACCGACAGCCGTGCAGGCGGTCAAGCGTGCCGTTCAAATGGGACAGGGTGAGCCAGTGGAACAGGCGGTTGCGATCATGATGGATGAGCACTGGCGCTCGGTGGTTCACCCCGACCGCGTCGAGGGCATCCGAGCCTTCACCGAAGACCGGGAGCCGATGTTTCCGGATCCGGACTTTTGAGGAATGATTTGTCGGACTCAACAAATCACCCAACCAAGAGCAAAGAGAGAATGAGCAACGCCTACACGATGGATACGATCATCAAGGTCGAAGAGAATCTCTGCATTACCTGCGGCAATTGCATCCGCACCTGCCCGGCTGGTTTGATCACGAAGAAGGAGTTCCCCCTTCCCATCGACAACGCGTGGGATCTTTGTATTGACTGCGGCCATTGCGTGGCCGTCTGCCCCACCGGAGCTCTGCATCAACGCGTGATGGGGCCGGAGGATTGCGATCCGATAGATATTCACCTGATTCCCAGATGGGAGGAAGCACGACAGTTTCTGGTCTCGAGGCGTTCGACACGCGTCTACGTCAACAGGCCCGTCGAAAAGGATAAGATTCTGCAGGTCCTGGACGTCGCCCGCTTTGCTCCATGGGGAGGGAACCGGCAAGGCGATCATTTGCACTGGGTAGTCATCAGCGACCCCGCCCAAGTTCATCGTGTGGCTGAAATGTCCATCGAGTGGATGAAGAGCGTCGGGGAGTCGAACCCGGGGATGTACAAGGAGGCCAAACTCGAGCTTTTCACCAGCGCGTGGGACGAGGGTGAGGATCAGATTTCCCGAGGCGCACCCTGCTTCATCCAGGCATGGGCACCCAAGGACGAACGCACCGCGCCCCAAGGCGCGACAATCGCCTTGGCCTATGCGCAATTGGCCGCGCATGGTCTCGGCCTCGGCAGCAGTTGGAGCGGCGGCATCAACACCGCCGCGCAGGCATACCCTCCGTTAATTGAACTCCTGGAGTTGCCGGAGGGGATCGTCTCTTACGGAACCATTCTGCTCGGATACCCCGCCGAGCCGTTCATGAAGATTCCGGCGCGAAAGCCGCTAAATGTGACCTGGCGTTGAGACCACGTGAAAAGAACGCCTGATTGCTAACCAAACAATTCGACAAGCGCCGCCCGTCAGCCCAGGGGCCTGATGGCGGGCATGTGCTCGTTCGATTACCGCTCGCCGCAAGTCAGCCGTGGAATCGTAGCTTGGCTTTGCGGATCCTAAACTTGAAGGAGAACATAATGCAAACAACAATTCACCTTGGGATGTTCCTTGACCAAACTGCCGCAGTTAACATGCTATTCGGCTTGGCTGTCATTATTGCTGTGGGTGTCGTGACGCCGGTTGCCTGTGCTCAAGAAACCAAAGCCGAAATCCCTGAGGCAAAACAAACGACCCTTGGTCTTTATGTCACCCCCGTACAGGCCTATGAAAAGTGGAAGGCCGCTCCGGAAAAAGTAAAGGTGATCGACGTGAGAACACCAGAAGAGTACGCGTTTGTCGGCCACGCGGAGATGGCATGGAACATTCCCGTTGCCTTTGTGGAGTATCAACGAAAAGACGGTAAAACCGCATACGGCGCGAGACCCAATCCGAATTTTGTTGCCGAGGTCAAGAAGTTGGTCGGACCAAACGACAGTCTACTGCTTATGTGCCGATCGGGAGGTCGTTCCGCGATGGCCATCAACCAACTCGCGGCTGCCGGTTTCAAGAACGTCTACAACATTACTGACGGGTTCGAAGGAGACAAAGTTGAAGATCCCGGCAGCGTCTTCTTTGGCAAAAGGATGCGGAACGGCTGGAAGAACTCGGCGCCCTGGATCTACGACGTTGACCCCGAGAAGGTCATCCTCGAAGAAGGCGCCTCCAAAGAGACCGATCCCTAATACGCAATCGCACTGGAAGTCCACCATTGCCGAGTCGGAACTAATAAATATGACCAAGAGCGAACCGACGAATTGGCTCGTGGATCCGAAGCGTGGTCAGTTGCTACCGCTCACGGGGATCTGGATTCTCGCGCTCGATTGGCTACTTTTTTCATCGAATCTCATGACGGCCGGCCTAGCAACGCCGCTTGTCGTTAGCATTGGTTTCGTACTGGGAGCCAGTGGCACTCTGGTTTTCCAAAAATGGTTCGCCGGAGACTCGCTTTGGAAAGCTGCGTTAATAGCTCTTGCCCCGGGAATCGTCGTGGGTACTCCCTGGCCATTGACCGGGACACTAGTTGGCGGTTGGATACTGTTGGCGTCAGGCATCAAGACTACCAAACGCGAATAACTGACTACCTACGTTCATCTCCCGGTTGTGAGCACACCTCTGGCAGTTGCGCGTAGATCAAATATGCTGAGGTTGGACCACTCGCTGCAGCTTGGAGAGTCGGCGTAAGCGCAGAGGTCTCCTTTCCGCGAGGACACCTCTGTCAGTTCGCTGAGAGCCCTAGCCGCACAGGCTGATGCATCCTCAGCGAGTTGGCCAGTTGCCAAAGTGAACGAAGTCAGATTCCCCGCTGCGCGCAAGGGGGCGAAACAAATGATGATCGGAAACGGATCGATAGAGAGTGGCATCGCCTCGGTAGATGTCTCACGCGTCGCCGATTCGATGGCAGTCCGGCACTATGATTTCCGACATAAGTTTAAACACAAATGCTGTGAAGGTATTGCTGCGAATAGACTTATATCGTTTGGTGCCGTCAAACGAAGGTTTCTGAAACACAAGGCCGAGCCCCATCTTGAAGCAGCCAATTCCCCGAGTTGAGGGCTGATCCATCGCCAGTGCAATGGCGGTAGAATCGGTGGTAATGAGCAACGGTTAGGTCACTCAACCTCGTCGACTTCGCCCGTCTCAATCAGAGCATTTGCCTCGTCGACCGTAAGCTGCCAGCGGCCGATCTCATCCGCGCTGTCTTCATTCTCGCTGGCGTCCTGGGTGGGCCAAAGTATGCAGTCACCGACGGCGGCCTGGAGCCAGAGATAGGCGTTCTCGCCGGATTTGTTTTTCGCAGATAAGATCTCTTCGATTTTCGAAGTCATGGCGTTCATGTGTACGTTCATTGGAAAAGCGGAACCGGCAAACTACCGGTTTGCGAAATCTGTAATCCTCAGTGAAACTCCATTCACGAGTCAGTACCTAGCGCTGATTCATTTTGGTTCGCGCTGCTTCTGACAACAAGCCTAATGATAATGCCTTTGGCAACATTCGCACAATGCTCAATTCGCGAATTGCAAGTCACGAGACATAGTTATTGACGTTCGACCGCTTAAGAGATGTGATAAGCTCAAGTGGGGATGCCCCGATCGGGTGGTGCCGTAAAGCCTTGACTGAATGTTCATTGGAACACTTGGTCAGTCCTAGCTAACAACATACTCTGAGACGGACGCAATAACCTTGGTGTAATCTGAACTGGAAGAATTAGCTAGGGAGCCTCGGCCTCAAGAGAGCGCAGTTTGTAGATTAGTGCACGGCGGCTGATGCCCAGTTTCTTCGCGGCGTGTGTGCGGTTGCCATCGCATTCATCGAGTGTGGCTAAGATCGTTGCGCGTTCGACTTGAGAAAGTCGACCGGCATCGGCGTTCTGCAAACTGTCTTGGGATACGAGACCGGCAATCTTTGCTGGCAAATGCTCCGGCATAATGACATCGCCTCGACATAGCAGACATGCACGCTGTACGGCATTGCGAAGTTCTCGCACATTCCCGGTCCATGTGTTTGCCAGCAGGCAATTCATCGCTTGCGGCGAGAGACGCACCGGGCCGCCGGCGAATTGAGTAGCGAACATTCGGGCCAGCTTTGGTATATCCTCTCGGCGTTCACTAAGTGATGGCACGATAAGTTCCACGACATTGATGCGATAGTAAAGGTCTTCACGAAATCGGCCATCGCGGACCGCGCTGGCAAGGTCGCAATTGGTGGCCGCTAATAACCGCACATCGACCTCCACTGGTTCGTCGCTGCCAAGTGGTGTGATCTGGCCAGACTCCAGGGCTCGCAACAGTTTGGGTTGCAGGTGCAAAGGCAACTCCCCGATCTCGTCCAGAAAAAGCGTGCCGTGATGGGCTGCGCGAAAGAAGCCCAGACGGTCAGCGGATGCGTCGGTGAATGCTCCTTTCTTGTGTCCAAATAGCTCACTTTCGATGAGCGACTCCGGCAAGCCGGCGCAATTTGCGACGATCAGCGTCTCTTTGGCCCGTCCGCTCCAGCGATGGATCAACTGTGCGATGACTTCCTTGCCGGTGCCGCTAGCGCCCATGATCAACAAGGGAACGTCGGACGGTGCAACTACCGCTGCTGTCTTCACCACATGGCGCATGGCCGAGCTCTCGCAGATGAAATCTTCAGGCAGCTCAGGCATTGCCTGTTTGCCGCCTGAAAGACCGACAGAGGTCGAACCCATCGCATCGGCGATGGCGGCGGCTAACTCATCCAGATCGACCGGTTTAGACAGGTAGTCGTCCGCGCCACCTTTCATTGCGTCGACGGCCTGGCGCAAATCAGCATAGGCGGTCACGAGCAGCACCGGTAGATTACCAGCGAACTCACGGATTTCTCTCAGTGCGTCGATGCCGCTCATACCTGGCAGGCGGACATCGAGCAGTACCATCTCGGGGCGTTTGCGGCGAATGGCTTCGAGCGCATCTTCCGCGCACGGCATTTCAAGGGCCGTGTATCCGAGAGAGCTGATAAAATCACCCATCAGCCGGCGCTGGGCCGCCTCATCATCCACCACCATAATTGTGCGTTGGTCTTTACCCATGGATTCCATCCAACCAGAAGATCGAGCCTCCGCTGGAGCGCGGCGAGTAACTGGCTTCCCAACCATGCATGCTTGCAATATGTTGAACGATAGCCAGTCCCAAGCCGGTGCCGTCCGATCTCGTGGTAAAGTAAGGCGTAAACAGCGACTTGACCACTTTATCGGGAATCGCAGAGCCTCGATTCACGACCTCGATTCGACATTTGCCATTTTGCCGGATACGCATGCGAATCTCAATCGTTTCTTGAACTGGAGACGCGTGAATGGCGTTCTGAACTAAGTTGAACAGGGCCTGGCGAAGCATCTCGCGGTCCGCACAAATGGGATTGATTAGCTCAAGCGATTGGCAATCTAGCGTCAATTTTTTTTCACTCAAGTCGGGTTCCAAGAGGATCGCTAACTCATCGATCAATTCTTTGACGTACACCCGCACTAGCTTGGGTTCTGTTGGCCGGGCGAAAGCCAAAAACTGGTTGATCCGCGCCGTCACGCGGTCGCATTCCTCGACAATCGCCTCGACTTGATCTTGCTGCTGAGACGATTGGCCGCCGGATTGGGCCAGTCGCTGCGCCCAACCACGGATCAAGCCCAGCGGGTTTCGGGTTTCATGGGCCAACCCCGCGGCAGCTTGACTCAGGTCGCGGAGATGCCGCGATTCGATTTCCAGCAGTCGAGCCCGACCTGCCATTTGAACGGTCTTCCACCAAGCCAAGGATAATCCCAACAGTAGCAATCCACTCGCGGCAGCGACCGAGCCGCGCAACCAGGCTGCGTCACGGCATCGAGCATCGACCTGGGATCGATCTAAAATTAAGACGGCAGTAAAGTTGCCGTCAGCCGAGAGAGGGCTCTCGAACTCCTCAGGGCCAAACGCGTCGGCGGGCGGTCCTCGCCCTCCGCCCCGACCGCCCCGAGCCTGCTCATGAGGCGGTGGCAACTCAAATCGTTCAACAAGGCGAAATCCGGCTGCATCCCAATAGTCACCTGCGTCGGTAAGGGAAACTGTACTCAATAGTTTTGTCTTGCCGGCGGAGAGACAGAGTTGCCCCTCTTCGGTCGCAACACCAATCGCGAGAATGTCATCCGACCGCACAATACCCTGGAGCAAGCCAGCGATCTGATCGGCAAAATAATTCCCGCGACGACGGTGGGCTTGAAAACCTCCGACCAGGGCATTCATCACGGCATGAGACTCTCGGCGCAACGTCTCCCGAATTAGTTTGCTCTCCTGGAGATATTCGTGGTGCTGCCACCAACCCAACGCGGCCAGCGATAGTGTAAGAGATGCAGTGACTAACCAAGGTTGCCATCGCATGGCAGGCTTTTCCATATGAAGTCCACGACGTTAAATAGCTGCAAGCGACCCGCATATTTAGAGTACTTGGGTCGCTTGCACGCATTCTATTATCACTTTACGACGACTGCTCGCCCACCCTCTCCTTATGGCCTGAGCAGTTTTATTTACACTCCTTGGCTAGATTGGACGTGAATTTTGTTCCTCAGAACTTATCGTTCGGATCACTAATCATCATGCATCGCTCGAGGTCGCTATTTGCGATACGGTCAAATTCGGCTTGGCTCAGGTGCTTTGTCGAGTAGATAACGCTATATCGACTGAGCTGCCGGGCGAAAGCGCGCAGGTGGTTGCGCGATCCCTTGAGCAGGTTTTGGTAGACGACTTTGATGTCGTCGTTGTCCGTCTCGTCGATTTGGCGTCTCAGATCGGCGATGTCGAGTTCCTCGATTTCGGCACCGACTTTGATCGCTTCTTCGACCGATTGCTCCCCCTGCGTGACGAATTGGTCATACAGGTCTTGCATTGTCGGGCTAGGAAACTTGCCCAGGGCCTGCTCGTCGATCGGATCGTCTAGGCCATATCGGTCGAGCAGCAACTTGACGAACTCCATATGCCGCGATTCAGCCTGGGAGATATTCGCCAACGGACGAAGCTCCCACTTCTTGTCCAGCGTGACGTACACGTCTTGAGCCAGTTTCTCTTCCTCTCGCATGAGGAGCAGGGCTTTACGCTCCTCTTCACTCAACGCACTTTTTGGAAGCGCGTCGAGCATGGCACCAAGTTGCTGCTCGCAACGGAGGCCTTGCCCCCTACCGCAACCTTTTTCCTGGCTGAAACCTTGTTCCTGGCTGAATCCGGGTCCCTGGCCACGGCCTCTTCCAAGCCCCTGTCCTTGGCCCCGGCCACCACCACGTCCTTGCCCATTGGCAAAGTTGCGACCTCTACCTTGTCCTTGACCGTAAGCCGGTCCATTTCCCTGTCCAGGCCCCAGGTCGCTGACGTCCACCGCTGTCGAACTTTGGTCGCGACCCTTTTGCTTTCCGCGACCACCAGCCCATCTGGGACGCAGGTTTTCATCTCGCAAGGGGATCACGTCGTCACCGATGGATATTGATTGAGCCACGTAGTTGTCCTCGGGCAGCTTGTCGGTGCGAAATGCTTGGACTGCCACTGTTTGGCCAACAACTAGTTTATCCGCCACCGATCCAACCGATGCTGTTGGCCCCAAGTGAATATTCAACTCGCCTCCTGTTGTCGGCTCTAGCAGGATGTGCGTCCCTTCCTCCGATCGGCCTGTGGTCATTTTGCATGGCTCAGTGATGATCGCCTTCACCGTTCCTGACAAAGAAACCACCTTAGGTTGGACCGCTTGCTGCGCGACGCCAACTGGATCGCCGACCCCTCTTTGTGCCTGAACTTGAATAGCTGCAAAAGCAGCGATCAGCCCACATGCCAAACTTAAACTATGTTTGCATCTCATCACTCGATTCCTCCTATGTTTGAGACCATCAGCGGGACATGTTGCCCCCCGGTCTGTTGAACATCGAGGCGCCCTGCAAATATTTCACACGGGTCTCCTGTCTGCGCGCCACCTTTTTGCAGCGCTGGTCTCTCATCGGTTACCAGCCATCTGCTAGTTTTCCCACTACGAGGTTGCGAAGACATGGGAAACCGCCGAGTCGCAATGAATGGAGCGTCTCTTGACATTCGATCACCACTCGGCCAGACGAAGTCGTTTCAGGTCTCGTCCGATCAAGCAAGACGCAACAATCATGCCTAAACGTCGAGGGGTCGCCACATTGTGGGACCGCTGAACACCCCTGCGACCAACGTCCAGCTCGATACTGGGTGTTTGAACCAGAATCGAGCAGTGCCACCTGGTCATTGGCGTCGCCAGTGCCTTTCTGCTCCGTATCGGTCACCCGCAGATGAGAGAGGCAGCGATAGAGGCACACTGTTTGCATCTCATTGAGATGTGTCAACGAAGTGCATTCATTTTGCCTTCAGACCAGATCGGAATCGAGGTGTGCCATGTTTCCTATAGTGTTCCTGTTCTTGCCAGCGATTCTACTTCTTGGATTTGTTGTTGGAGTAATTATGTTTATCGACGTGGTATTAGAAGAACTTTTTCCATCGACCTGCTCACCCGATGTTCCTTGCAACCGACGTTCTCCGCTTGTCCAAGGCGAGAACCGCCGTAGTGGCGCAGCTAATCACGAGACATCGAACACATCTTCTCATAGACCCGCTCGTAGCGTTACTTTGTTGCACACCTAACGGTTAGCGACCGGAGTAATACTGCACAGCATGCTACAGTCGGAGCCTCCCATAGCGATTCCGCATGGTGAGGCATCGCAGCGCTCGGCCTGCTAGAACGAACATTTCCCAATTTGCGTTGAAGTTGCGGCCACAGCTCCGAGATCTTGGCGTACGCCACTGTAGAGATATCACATTCTCCGGCACCTAATTTGCACTCATAATCCCTTGTCACTCACGTTTGTTGCTGAAAGCAAGGAGAATCAAACCATGGAATCCAAGGCTGAATATGATGATTATCTTGTGGTGTTGAGAGAGAACGTCTGTAGCCACTGCATTGAGCGGCAACCGGGTTGCCCGCCATGTGCGCCACAGGGCAAGGCGTGTGGCATTGAGCAGCACATTCCCGAGTTGGTCAAAATCTGTCGCACTACAGATAGTGTGCAGATGGAGCCTTACATCCAACAGCTACACGACAAGATTTGTGAGGACTGCGCGTATCAAGACACCCCAACCTGTCCATGTCCGTTGGACTATTGATTGAAGTTGGCAGTCGAAGCCGTTGAACGGGTCCAACAGCGAGGTGCCGCTCAGTCCGCATCTGGACTGTGTTAACTGCGTAGTCCTTAGTCTCGAGTGAGGGTCGAATTGCATTTGGGGACGCACGTACCGGTTCGAGGGAATGATGCGAGCCCAATTCAGGTCGAGTGTCGTCGGCTCGGTTGCGTTTTCGAGTTTCAAGATCTCATTAATACGTGGCACTGCCAAGAACTGACCGTTGTATGATCTAAAATCAGTACAGCATCACTAGATCATCGAAGCCATAAAGTTCGAACCGAGGCTCGAATCAGGTGGTGAGTGCCGGTGAAAAGAAATGTCCGACCACTCGCCCAATTCGCATCGCACAACATGCACTTCCTTCGGAGCTTCAATCCCAATCTTCACGCGGTTGCCATTGATCCTCACGATCTTCACTTTGATCTTCCCGTCGATGTGGATCGCCTCACCGACCTTTCTACTAAGTACCAACATAATCCTATCCTCCATGAACCAGAAGTGATTGAGGAACGCATTTTTGTCCCTTATCCCGAAGCGGGTTTGTACTCATGCTATGGCACTCAAAATGTGAGTTATGTGAAACAAGTTATGTAATGCAAGTTGTGTACCGTTTAGGTTGACGATGCCTGGTTCGTTTGCAATGTGTTGACAGCCAGTTAGTTGGCAATGCTGTCATAGTAGTGACAGCGGTTTAAGCCAGCGAGCAACCTAGCGCACTCTATGACGATTCCGCACAGGGCAGCCATGTCTAGTCGGAAGGCTCCTGCAGCTACTCCGACCGTTTGTCAAAAAGGAAGAGAGGGTATTCAAGAAGATGTGATCATCCTCAATGCGAACTGAAAGTCCGCTCCCAGCAGCCCAAACAACTCAGTATTGCATGTCTTCCGATTGATCAAACTGGGTTATCAAATCACCTATTCTTCGGACACGCAGGAATCGTTGAAAAGGCAACCAAACTGGGAGAGGGCCGACTGATTTGGAGAGGAGGGCACACACTGTGTGATGGATGTGCAATGGGAAGACTAAGGGCTGTTGCCCCTTTCATTTGATTGAAGCTTAGGACTTGTCGTCGCTGTGAGTGCCAAGAGAGGTCATCTGCGACCAGAACGCTTTTTGGATTGTCAGCAAACTCTCCAATCCCACGGGGAACCCTGCCTTGATCATCTCTGCGGGCTGCAATGAGCTGATATTGGACATCATCCGTTCCTGCAAATCCTTGAGCATTTCCTCCTGCATCGGTGCTACGTCCGGCAGTCCCATGTACTGGCGGGCTTCCGTGGGTGTGCAGTCGATATTGATAGTGATCTTCATAATTAGGCACCTCGCGATACATGGCATTTTGAATAACGCGAGTGTATGCCGTTCGCTGTTTCGGAGCAAGTTGCCGTGTGATTGGTCACGTGGATGTGGTCGGTCGAAAAGAGAATGTTCGATAGGTCGGGCTAAGTGCAACTCGTGCTGCTTTTGAGACTTCCCAACAAACTACCTAAAAAATCCGGACGGGCTTCGATGGGAAAGCGCACTCGGGGGGGCTATTTCAGCAATCGCACTTTCCGCATTATTTTTTCGTTGCCCAAACTCTCGTCTGTCGACATACCAGCGTTTCCTTGGGCATGTGATTTGCACCTTATTTCATTGTGGCGTTTATGAGCCAGCCGGAATCGCGGCCAACACGCTGAGAGTGTGTGTTTGCGCGTGCGAAATGGCGCAGAGGGTGAGTCATTGTGTCAAAGTATCTGGTTGCCGAGAAGTTGAACCTCGAAGTGGAGATCACGTGATTCAGCATTTTTTAAGAATATGTTCCTTGCTCATTGCACTTTTGTGCTCCAGCCTAGCTGGTGCGTCTACGATCCAGTTTGTGGACGACGTTAACGGGGATTTCCGGATCGACAAGGTATTTTACGTCTGGCTGGACGAAGTGGCGTACACCGCGACGTTCACACACGACATCTCAGGTCAAGAATGGCTGATAAATAGTCCCGACGGGCCGACAATTACGGGCCATCAGGATGCTATCTTCGCCGCTGGTGCCATAAGTGATGTGATCGCTGAGCAGAACTTGTCGATGGCAAGCGGGACGAGGTTTACACGGAACGCATTTGTGCCCTATGTGGCGGCGGGGCCCTTTCCCGCAGCTGTGTTTATTACCCTCGCTGAGGAGTCGCCGTTGCATTACGAAAACGGGGATTCGTCGTTGTTGGTGCAGGCAATTAACAAGTACCCGGAGTGGGCAGTGGTGTCCTTCACACCGGCAATTCTGTCCGGTGACTACGATAACGACAGCGACGTGGATGGAAAAGATTTGCTTGGCTGGCAACGAAATCCCAGCATCGGCAACCTCAGCGATTGGCAAGCGAACTACGGGACCTCCGTTCCTCCGTTGGAGAGCAGTGTAGCCGTGCCTGAGCCGGAACCATCAACCTGGATAATACTGGGTCTAGCAGCAGTTATAGGAGACAAACTTGCCCGGAGGAAAAATTGCGTTGGCGAGACTGAATCGAATGCCCTTAGGCATTCTCAGAATCGCATTGCCGGACCTGTTGTTCTTCCTCGCCAGTCTGGCAAAAGTCGCCAATTGAGAGAAGTGAACGATGGCTGACACCAAAGAAAACGAACTGCGCAAAGTTGCAAAGCAATGTTGTGATTATTTCGCAAGTCGCGACATTGCGGTCTTCAAGAGCGAGGGCGAACAATTCTACCGAATCTGGATGGCCGGTCATGTGATGGAACTACACTTTGCCAAATTGGATAACCCGTTTCCGTTTGCTGCCGATGGGGGAATCTATGGTGGTCCCGTCTGGTGCTTCGCTATCAGACTTGCAGACGGAAGGTATTGCACAGAAACATCAGGTGGTGATTTATCGCTCATGAATCGTTTCGATGAGGCTCTCAATAGATTGTTAGAAGATATTCAACACTTAACTCAACCGAACTAAAAGAACGAACGGCGGCTGGTTGATCAAACAACCGTTATGCGGACTCCACAGAGTGATGCAGTGACAATCACGTGATGTGGGCAGATGAATGGGTTGCCCCGATCTGAGGCACAATTGCTCGTCCTGAATAATGACTTGTCTGACTCCGCCTGCTACTGTGCTGGTAATCTGAAACACTATCAGAAAAAAGCCCTTTTGGCGGCTTAGGACCTCGAAATCTACTCCCCATTACAGAGACTATATGAAGTTAAGAATTCATACTGAAATACCTCAGCAGAATTATCCCAAATAAGATCTGATAAGATGATAGCTGGGCATAAAATGACCTTTTTGAGGAAAATTCGATTTAGCCCAGGGGAGTTCTCTGATGACGCACCAATTAGAAAGAAAGCTCATGGTAATCACTGTGAAACGAATGTTGTCTTGGACGATCAACAGTGTCATCATCATGATCGTGTCTAATGCTCACGCAGATACGCTGAATTTTACGCTGGATAATCTCCTATTGGATGACGGTGGACAGATCACTGGCACGTTTGATTGGACCTTTAGCGCGGGGGACTTTGAGGGGGGGAGCGGGGCATTTACTGCGCTAGACATACCATACACTGCATACAGCTTTGCTGCTGGTAATCTGAATACGGATGTACAGTCCAATGCCATCGAGATTTCTGGAAACGGCAACTACCATGATATGGGCTTAGATATAAGAATCGTTCTCTCACAGTCTCTCTCACCCACTCAGTCTGTGCCGATTGATACGGACCCAACCCAAAGCTTCTTCGAGTGCTGTGGCAATGGTTTCCAAGACCAGCCTTTCCTAAGTGGAAGAGTGGTTCCTACTGCCCTTCTCAACGGCGACTTCGACATCGACGGTGATGCGGACGGCCATGATTTTCTTGAGTGGCAGCGAGGTAATTCTCTCGACCCACTGAGTGCGAGTGACCTTGCTGCTTGGAAGAACAATTACTCAGTGTCTCTGCTCGTGGCTACAAGCGTGGCCTTGCCGGAGCCATCGACTGTGGTGCTGCTATCGTTCGCTGTAGTGTGGAGCAATTTGACCAGAAGGCGGCTCATCGCCTCGATAGTCTCAAGAACTCATTGATGATTGACACTATCGGGAACAGACCGTTTTCTGAGACGCAGCTTAACAACTCTTTGCACGCGGCGGTGTGCACATCCTCGTTCAATTGGAGACAACTCAAAAGTGCAGCGGGTGGACCAGTTTCAGCGAGTTGGCCAGTCGGCTAACTTGCAGCGGTCTTGTTCGAGAAATGACACCTCTGCAACTTCGGAGAAGCCCCAATTCAACGCGGTTGATGCAACCGACGCTCGGTAGCTCGTGGACGATTTCCCGGTTTAACGACGGACCGGTTCAAGTGGTTAGTCACATCGCTGCCGATGCAACGGGTCGATGACGAGGTGTCTACAAAGTTGGGGTATCTGCCCCATTTTGTCGAGCGGCTGCCCACCGTGTGCCGCAGTACAACCGACCGCGTATAGCACCATCCCGACTAACCAGAATGGGGGGGGCAGGGCATCGAAGAATCGATTCGGCTCCTGAATTCTTGCGCCGTAGGTGGCGAATCGTGCGGTTTCGGATACATATCGACCCAATCGAAGCAATTGTGGCCACATCTTCTGTCAATTTGGTGATCACTCCTCTATGATTGCAATTAACCTCAAGCGTTATTGCCTTGTCTGTTGAAGCAGCGGCGCAATTTTCTCTTTGCTTTGGGAGTGGTCATGAATGCTTTCGCTCAACTGAAAATTGCGGGAGTATCGTCTCTTTCGCAGCAAATTGGCAAGATCGCACGCCGGGTACTTTGGACGTTCATTGTGATCGGCGGTGTTCACCTGCTCCTTTTTCAATCCGCCGCGCCAGCCGCAACGTGGACAGGAGCGTCGGACCCATTATTTGGAAGTGCGAATTGGTCAAACCCGTTTAATTGGGAGCTTAACGCGGGTCCAGGTACCTTAATCGGTGGAGATAACGTGATCTTTGCCGAGGCCCTTCCTCCTGGATTTAGAAGCCATTCCACTGTCGACTCGATCATCAGTATAGATTGGATCTCATTTCGCGGCTCCGTCGGCGTTGATCCGGAATTCGTAGTTAATGCAGCGGCCGGCGCGAAGATCACGCTGACCACCGAGGACGGCGTAAATCTGTTCGGCAGCTTCACCGATCTGCACGAAGCCGACCAAACCATCAATGCGCCGATAGATCTTGGGAACTCTGTCGTCAAATTTCAAACCCAGTACACGGAAGGCCAACTGCGCATTACGGGAAATGTCGATCTAAAGGGAAACGAGTTATACGCCATTCCCGATAGATTACTCGACGGCGGGGACATCCTCATCAGCGGGCGGATCTCGGGTAGCGGTTCTTTGAAAGTTGGTCATCTGTTCGGAAACAGTCTGGGCGGCGTACTCAGCTTAACTGGCACCAATGACTACAGCGGTCCCACCCACATCACGGACCGGGCCGTACTGGCACTAACAGGCAGCGGTCGCCTCCCTGACACCGATTTGACCATCGACAATTTTGGTAGTTTGAGAATGACTGGTATGACGGACTCGATCCGAAGCCTGAACGGCACTTCTACAGCGAGCGTCTTATTACTCTCTAACGCCAAGCTGGTCCTCGGCAATAATGGCATCCCTGGAGGCGGGTCGTTCAGTGGCAATATCTCGGGAGCAGGCAGCCTGGAGAAGAGGGGATTTGCGATGTTGACCCTGCGAGGGATCAATTCTCAAACGGGTGGAACCATAGTAAGGGACGGCATACTGGCGGTGTCTGGCAATGGGCAATTGAGTGGTGGAGATGTTCATGTCCAGGCCGGCGGCAACTTGAGACTCGACGGCGGCACGATCTCGACCGGCAATCTCGATGTCAATGCAGGCGGGACTTTCGATTTTCAATCCGGTACGGTGAATCTTCTAACGGGCACTTCCCAATTCCTGGCTGGGGACGTGCGCGTGGGCACTAATGGATCCGGCACGTTGACATTGGATGGGGCTGCCTCGGCGGCGTACGAGTTTTCGAACCTGATAGTCAACAACGCCGACGACACCTTGACCGTCAAAAATGGTACGACGACGGTTAATACTGTGGATAACTCCGTCGGTGGAACTCTCAACTTCACTGGTGGGACACTCAATTTGGCAGACGCCAGTGGCGGGCTGATCACCGGCGCCCAGGATGAAACTCTGCTCGGAAGCCTCACCGGAGTGGGTGGCGTGACAAAAGTCGGTAACGGAACGCTCCGGCTGTCAGGCGTTAGCACCTACAGCGGCCCGACGTCAGTCACCGGCGGCGAGCTGCGCGTCGTCGGCTCGATCAACGACACCAGTGCCGTGAGCGTCGTCGGCGGCGGATTGCTCACCAACCAAGGCGTTCTTACGCTCGCAGTGGGTGGTTCCGTTTCCCTGTCAAGCGGCGGCGAAATCGACTGGGACAATTCAGAGTTTTCCGTTACCGGCAACGGCGCGAGTGTAACCATCGAGAACCCCGACTCGCAGTGGACCCACGGCACTGGCGACTTTCAGATCGGAACCACCGCAGGCAGCCCAGGCAATCCAATCACCCTCGACATCCTCGACGGGGCGGTGCTGGATGCCGAAGGGAGAATCCTGCTCAGTGACGTCGCGGGTTCTCACAGCGAGACCACCGTAAGCGGCTTCAACGGAGTCGCTTCTCACCTTAAGGCGGGCTCAAATCTCTTTGTCGGCGACCAGAGCGTCGCTGTACTGACCGTCAGCTCGGGGGCGATCGTGGAAGCCGTAGGGGACATTCAGATCGGCGGCTGGGACGAGGGCGACGGCACGGTGTTGGTCACCGGCAATTCGTCGCAGCTCATCTCCGGCGGCCACACGATGCTTGGCGACGGGAATGGGACCTCGGGCATCGGCGACTTGACCATCGCCAACGGCGGCACGGTTCAGACCGACCAGCGCGCCATGCTCGGCAGCAAGCCGGGCGGCACCGGAACCGCCACTGTCAATGCGTCCGGAATCTGGAATGCCGGTTCGATGTACGTCGGTGGAACAAACACCGAAGAAGCCGGCACGGGGATGCTCGAGCTGAAGCCGGAGGGGGAAATCAACGTCGCCACCGAGCTGAAGGTCTGGGGCACAGGCACCGTGAACTTCAGCGGAGGTACGCTCGACATCGCCACGCTCGACGTGTCCGCAGCGGGCAGCACTTTCAACATGACCGGCGGGCGTCTGGAGGTCGAAACAGTGGAGGGAGATTTAACTGTTGTTGGCGGGACCTTGGCTCCCGGCGAGTCTCCCGGTTTGACGACAATAACTGGCGACTTCAATCCCCAAACAGCGGCAACCCTGGAAATCGAAATTGGCGGTACCATGGCCGAAACCGAGTACGATGTCCTGGATGTTACTGGCACAGCGATGCTCGACGGAATCTTGAATCTTTCCTTCGTTGACCTCGGAAGCGGAACATTCGCGCCAACCGCCGGCGATACATTTGAGATCCTGACTGCAGCAAGCGTGTTGGGCGAATTCGACACGGTGACCGTCCCCGCATTGCCGGGGAACCTAGTCTGGTTTGTGAACTACGCAGCCACATCAGTCGAATTAGTTTCCACCTTCGCTGGAGACTTCGACTTGGATGGCGATGTCGATGGACGCGATTTTCTCGTTTGGCAACGGGGCGGTTCTCTCATCCCACTCAGCCAAGACGACCTTACCGCTTGGCAGACCAACTACGGAGCGATTGCACCGCCATTAGCCGTTTCGGCTGCCGTGCCTGAACCTACGAGTTTGCTGCTCGTAATCGGGGCGACCCTTTGCTGTGTTTACCGAAGGTGCATCACCCGCTGACAATCGAAGAAATACGATGGCAGGCTTAGCAGATTAGTGTCAATGACGCACCTCGAAACCGGCTTCGGTTGAGTACACCGAAGCGACTGTGCCTGTTTGCTTTCACGCGGAGGTTGGACCAACCACCCACAGGAGGGGTTCGTGGCTATCTGCGGAGTTCTACCCACAGCCAAGACACCTCAGTCAGTTCGCCGTGTCCCCTAACACCGCCGAATGCCCGCGCGTCAGGTTTCAGCGAGTCTCTGTTACGTTATTGCAGTTTCATCTCAGAAATTCTCCGCTCGGCCATGATTTGCATCCTCTTTCCAGCTTCTTCGGGGGTGAGCTCTCCCTGAAGCAGCGCTCGAAGAGCGGGACGCATGGAGTCGAAGATTGCTCTCAGTTCGTATTCTACCGGCATCGGTCGACCCCGCTCAACTTGCTTGACTGAGACGGTAAATATCTTGTCGCTGCTGGAGAGTGCTTCTTCGTACAGTACATGAAGCGAAGAGACGATCCGCAATCGCTTTACTAAACGGCGTTGCACTTCCTCTGAAGTCATGTACTGGACAAACAACATCGCAGCATCTGCGCGCTCACCCTTGGCATTGGCATTCAGCGAGTAACCAATGGGCGCCACCATCGGTCGCATTGGTATGCCGGTACCACTGACCGCTGGCAACACGGCGACGGCTGCGTTTAGCTTGGGATTGCCCAGATAGTCACTCCAGCTCCAATCGCCGTTGATGATCATGGCGGCTTTGCCATCTTTGAACAGAGCGTCGGCAATCGCGTAATCGCAATTTGGCGGTGTCACCAGTTCTTTATTTACGATACGATGAATCAGCGCGTAAGCTGCGATGGCTTCGGGAGTATCCAAATTAGGAACGCCGGGCGAGTTTTCGTCAAATACCCAGGCGCCGCAACCTGTTAGGAAAGGGACCGCGAAGAACGGCTCCGAGCAGTTCCACACTAGGCCATAGCGTTCTGGACGCCCGTCCTGATCCTCATCAATCGTCTGCTGCTTGGCGATCTGGATCAGGTCCTCAGTCGTTTGGGGAGGCTCGGAGACATAATTCTGGTTAAAGACAAGGGCAAGGTGGTTGCCGACGCGACCACCCACCAGAAGCAGTTCCTCTTTGGAAGAGTCATCTAGGCCTGGCAATTTGATCAAGGAGCCCTCGCCAAATTGTTGCTGTTGTGTTTTGCTGATCCATGGTGTCATGTCCTGGATGATCCGCTTGCTTTGAAAAAGCTCCACCGCATCGGAGGGGCCGTAAACAAGATCGGGACCTATGCCATCCAGGGCTGCTGACTCATAGCCACTTTTCGAAAGCGCTCGCACGTCGATTTCTGGGTGCAGTTGGCGGAATCGTCCAATTTCGGCGTCGATTGCTTCTCGTTCGCCTGAGACCATGTGGTGCTGCCACATCGTGATTATCAGTCGATCGGATTGCTGGGCTGCGCATGCCGCGATGATGAACAGGAAGCTTAGGCACGCCAAAACAATGAGGGTGATCAGTCGATTCAATGTGTTCCTCTTGCTTCTCAGAATTATCGAAGGCGACGATCCATCCGAATCTAAAGTTAGCCATCGCATGGTTCACCTCCCCCAGAATAAGTTTTCTGCCTTCATAGGGTAACTGCCGAAAAGACCGCGTTGCCCGAAATCTATTCTGCGAATTTTTGGCGGCGATTTCTGAATTGGCTCCGCTGTGTCTTTTATGTCTTTCTGTCTCCTTTGCGTGCGATCCTGCACACTTTTCGCGGCCGCAAGCCACCCGGCTCCGGGTTTTCGGCCTCTTTAAGTTCACGAGATTAGAATGTGCAATATTCGTTCCTAGTTGCTCAGCCCCCTCGCGTCTTCGGCTAAATCGCAGCATAGCTTTGCAGCGAAAAAGAAGAATATGTATGATTGCGTTATAAGAAGGAAATCCCCACCCATTACTTGTTATGTTGCTTGTTTGATGACTTTTTCCCGGACGCCTGTAATGCAATGGGCGATTATCGTCGGACATTCCATGACGGGAATGCTCATCGGAGCTTACGCGCCAGACGCGTTTTCCGTTGAATTGGCGTCAACTGCTGAAATAATCTACTTTGGCAGCATCACCGCAGGATTCGTTGTCGGAACGCTCTTGGCAGTTCGATGCAGTGCTAAAAAAATACTCCGTTGGATTGCGATGGCTCAACTTTTCATAGCCACGGTGATTGGTGTGATCATCAACTTGGGGAGCCTTGGAGAAGATCCTTATGAAATCTATGCATACGTATTTCGACATTACGTGTACACTTCACTAGTGATTGTTTTCGCCGCTCTTTTCGTTGTCGGTTCCCATATGTGTTGGACTCGACGCGTGCGCCGCCAGCTCAAAGATCCCGCAACATAACAAAGCGATCAACCGAAGTCGCGGTAGCCGGGCGCCTTGACAATGGAAAATCAACTCCCGCGACTCGGTTATCGCGGACGTTATGCAGCTAGTGCAGCTCTCCAACTAACAGCGATGTTCCCAACCGCCGCAAGTTTAGGGGCGGCGTAAGTAGCGGCGGTCGATAAATCCGCCGGACTTGGCGACAGGCAGTTATCGTCAGCGGTTTTCACGCCGACTGCACAACATGGCGGTTCGTTCTGGGTCACGATAGCAGTCGCTCGCAGGCCGCCAAACGTGGCCAGGCGCTATCGCTTTGACTGCGCCTTTCACTGACCCGAACTCGCTGAGGCGTCTGCTGACGCGAGACACCTCCAGCAGTTTGCTAAAGTCCTAAACCGCCGCGGCTGATGCATCCTCAGTGAGTTCAAGTTAAACCTAGTTGAAGTCGGTCTGTTTCACGTCTGAACTTAGCAACCGTCCCCTGAGGCACTTGGGTGAGCGAGCCCCCAATCAGCAGAACGGTTCAGCAGATGACTGAGTTTCTCGCGGAGGTTGTCTTCCAGGTACAACTGTTGAGCAAGGCGTAGACAATTCCACCGACCCCGCTCAATAACGGAAAACCTTCAGCGAAGTGAGGTCGCGAACTAACAGGCCGCCATCAAAAACCCCCAGGTAGCCCCACGAGTCGTCAGCGACTTGGCGCGTGGATTGAATGACAAGATTTTGAGGATCGGCCTTCACGAGCAGCAGCTCGCCGCGAGAGCTGAGCCCGAGAATCGCGTGCCGGTTCCGAACGAGGCTTTGGTATTTGCCGACCGGCTTGCTGGTCCATCGGATCGCTCCGGTCTCGACGTCCAAAGCGGTCAGTCGCTCAGCTTTCGAATGGAGATAGATCGTTTGTGCGTCAGCAACCGGCGACGACATGTACCCCTGGGTTTTCTGATTCCAGACCTCTTCGACCGTCCACGACCCTTCCGCGAACGTAACCGCGAAACATTGCGACCTCCCGGTGTGAGCCGCCATGAAGACCCGGTCGCCGATCACGGTTGGGGTGAGAATGTTCATGTTGCGATATGCCTGGATAGGTACCTGCCACAAAACGCTTCCTTTTTCGAGTTCGACCCCGCACAGCCGGGTCCGGGTCTGCACGACCAACTGCCTTATCCCCGCAATAGAAGCGATGATTGGGCTGCTGAGGGCGTCATCGTCCTCGCCCTCGTCGGCTAGGGTCCTCCAGACCGTCGATCCGTCGTCGATGGCAAGCTTGACTGTCCCGCCGCCGCCCATGACGTAGACCGCGTCGCCGTCGATCAACGGTGAGCAAACCCCGCCAAACGTCTGTCTCCGCGCTGCGAACCGGTCCGCTAGGTCTACCTTCCATCGCTGCTCACCAGAAGTCTGGTCGAGGCACACCAGCTCGTCCCGCATCCCGAGGACGACCAGGGAGCCACTCCCGAGGGCGGGCGTCGACTTGATACACGAGCCATTTTCTGCCGCATAGGGGGGGACGACGATCGCCCCGTCCCACTCCGACTCCCAGAGCACCGCCCCAGTCTCCATGTTGAACGCAGTCACCCTCTCGAGTGACTCATCGACGGTCTCAGTTGTGAAAACGGCTTGCCCGTTGGTCACGGGCCCACTGTAAGAAGGCCCAAGGCTCTTCTCCCACGCCAGGGCCAGCTCATCGAGCGTTTCCGGCAGGTTACCCTGCCAGGCGCCATCCCGCTGTGGGCCACGCCATTGATCCCAGTCGCCCTCACCCGCTTCGACCGAGCTTACGGTCATGGCGAGGGCTAGGCCGGCCAACTGGCAAAAGCGAACCGCGTGGACGGTCAACCAGGGCAATGCGGAGAGTGTTTTGTAGGAAGCGTTGCTCATGTGGATTTCTCGAATCAGCGCGACGGGGCCAGGTACAGGAGAGAGTCATGGCGAAAGGCGGCTCCGTTCTCCCCATCCGGCGCCGTCTTCGCACCGATTGTATCCTTGGTTGCGCTCGCTGTGTAACCCCGACTGCCTGCGACCCTGCATATCCTCAGAGGTGTCACTGGCCAAAACATACCGCTCACACTTTGCAGAAGTGCTTGTCCGCGCCGGGTGATGCACCCTCAGCTGCGGATGCATCGCATGAACTCGCAGAGGTCAAGATCACCAAAGCAATCTTGCTGTGATTGCTTGACATCCAGGGCGTTTTTCCTTCTCGCCTCTCTTGGGGTCTGTTGCGGATTAAAGCCAAGCGTTCTGCTTAGCGTTGGGATGGTCGACGATGAGTGAGAGCAGGTCGGCAATCTTGCAGTGGGCCTCGATTGGGTGGCGCAAGTAATGATCGGACTTCACTCGGTAGTGGTTGCGACGCCCGATCTTCTCACGTTCGATGAACCCCTCTACTTCAAGGTCGGCGATGATTTGCTGGATCGCCCGCTCGGTGATCTCCACCCGCGCGGCAATCTCTCGCACCACGAGGTCCGGCTCGGCGTGGAGCAGGATAAGAACGTGAGAGTGGTTGGTCAGGAACGTCCAGCGGTGGCGGGGCTCTGGTCCAGCCTTAGTCGGCGGAGCCGCAAGCGGCGGCAGCGATTGATCGGTCGATCCCGCCCGATCCTTGGGTTGCTTCCTCGCCTTGGGCGGTCGGCTAGTCGCATTCTTCTTTGGCATCTAGTTAGCTCAGAACTTCAAAAAAGTAATGGAATCGGCTTGCGGCAGTTCGGCGGCGACAACTACCGACGCCGGCAGTCAACGCTGTCTCCTCATCAGTTTAAATCATTTTAAAGAAAAAATGGGGTAAACACCAGAAGCCCAATTGACGAAATAAAATTCCGGTATTATATTTCGCATTTTATCTCCGCTTCCCCGAAACCTCCGGCCGGCATTCCCATGACGAACTTCGTACTCCTGATTCTGATTTCCTCGACTTTTGCCCTGTTTTCCTTCTGTGCGGCGTCCGCCCCTGCCTGCAACCGCCACCCGGTGGCGGTCCGGTCTACCGTTACGCTTCTGGTCGGGTGGCTGTTTGGAACTGCATCGGCCGCGCTTCTTGGCCGCCTGCTGGGTGGCATCGATCCGATCGCCGAACTGAGATGGCCGCCGGTGGGCCCCCTGGCGTGCGGAGCTTACTTGGACGGTGTTTCGAGCCTAACTCTTGTGCTGGTCAGTTTCGTAGGGCTCGTTGTCTGCCGATACTCGATTCGCTACCTCGACGGCGACCCGGGCCAAGGCAACTACTTCCGCTGGGTCGCCGCGACGATCGGCAGCGTCTCACTGCTGGTGCTGTCAGGTAACTTGTTGATGCTTGTCGGCGCCTGGATCGCCACCAGCCTTTCACTACACCACTTGCTCCTACACTTCTCATCGCGGTCAGGCGCCCAGCGGGCCGCGTGGACGAAGTTCGCCATCAGCCGTGCGGGCGATGTCTTCCTGGTCGCAGCCCTGGTGCTCGTTTTCATTGAATTTTCGACCTTCGATCTCTCACAAATATTTGCCGCGATCGGGCCGGTCCAAGACCTTTCATCCGATCGAGCGAACGCTCTAGGGTGGATCGGCAGTTTGATCGTGTTCGGCGGGATCACCAAGTCGGCCCAGTTTCCTCTGCACAGTTGGCTCCCCGAGACTCTGGAGACTCCCACGCCGGTCTCGGCGTTGATGCACGCCGGTGTGGTGAATGCCGGCGGCTACCTGATCATTCGGCTGAGCCCGCTCGTCGTCCACGCGCCGGCTTCCCTTGAACTGCTTGCCATCGTCGGGACAACGACCGCCGTTTACGGGGGGATAGTAATGATGACCCAGTCGAGCGTGAAGAAGGCGCTTGCCTACTCAACGGTCGCCCAGATGGGATTCATGATGCTGCAGTGTGGGCTGGGCGCCTTTTCGGCGGCGATGCTCCACCTGGTCGCCCACTCGCTGTACAAGGCCTACGCCTTCCTTAACAGCGGCAACGTACTCAAGGAAGAGCAAGCCACTCGATTCGATAAACCACTCAAAGCGTCTCCTAGAGCAAACCTCGCCAAATTGCCCATCGTCGCGGCGTCAGTGCTCATTGGTTGTGGAGCGATCGCCTGGCTGATAGGCTTCGACCTCTCCGCCAAACCTGGTGGGTACGCTCTTGCCACAGTGTTCTGCCTGGCGCTGTCGATCGGAGTGTGGGAATCTTTGGCCATTCTAGGTCGAGAGGTTCGCGGCATAGCGGTGACGGCCGCCTGCGGCGTCGCAGCGCTCTATATCGGTGGCTATGTGGCGATCGACGGTCTCGTCGGAAGCTACGTAGCCCACCCGCCAGGCAACGCCACAGCTGTCTTCGCAGGATGGCTCGTTGTGGCCGCTTTTGTGGGGCTCGCCGCCTTGCAGGTCATGCTGCGGACGCCGGCAGCTCGCAGAGTGCAAGAATACCTCTACGTCCACGCCCTGAACGGTTTCTACGCCGACGCCGCCATCGACCGTCTCTCCGGCCTCCTCGCGCTTCGCAAGTAAGTCCCCAGACCCAAGCCACCTCCAACCCCTATCGGACATAAACATGATTACTGAAACTCAGGACGAGGTCATCGGACCGATCTCGCCAATTAGTGAAACAAGTGACCTCGCCCGACTGGCCGCTGAGGCATGCTACGTCGTGGCTCAAACCGTCGCGCCGGTCTGGCCGCTCGCCGACTACGTCGCTGTCAATCCCTACCTTGGCCTGACAGCCACAAGTTTCATCAAAGCACGCAAGCACCTGCAAAGCTTCTCCGATTGCGAACTCTTGATGCCGGTCGCGTACTACTCTCAGCGGTTCAAAGAGGGGCAGTTCGGCCGAGCTGACATCTACTCGGCGATCGACGAATTGGTCGATGCCGGAGTCGATGGCGCCGAGTTGCTGACCGGTAGAGGTCTTGAGCAACTGCTTTCGGAGCCGTCGCCTGTAGGATGCGATGCCGAAGCAACCGAGCCCTCGCCAAAGCCATCTCGCCTTCAGTCAATTTCTGCCGCTTACGACGAATCCGCGTGCGTGTCCTGGACCGCCAAGATTCACGAAGAGATTGGTAAGCACTGCGCCGCTCATTACGACCGGGGACAGGCTTTTTGGCCAAGCCCCTGGCAAGCTCAGCCTCTGTACTCCGCGTGGCGATCGGCGATGCGGCACGACCGGCGATTGGAGGTTATGGGGCTTCGTGGAGTACGCATTCTTGCCAAGAGTTTGCCGAACGAGCCAGCGGCTGCCGTCGCTCGGTTGTTGCAAGCCTCCCGTGTTCCCTCCGAACTCTGGCGGGCCTACCTGCTTTGCTTAGCGTACGAGTTGCCCGGCTGGAGCGCATGGACTCAATATCAGGCGTCCTGGGTCGAGGGGGGCGAGGCGCGTGTGGGCGACGGGCAAGGCGACGACCTGATCGGGCTGCTAGCTATTCGTCTCTCCTACGATGTCGCGCTGGCAAAACAGTTTAACTTCTCAATGAACGTTTTGGGGGTTCTCGAATCGCAAGTGCTGTGCGCCGAGGAGGCTGCGGCCGCTCAGCAGTGCCCAGCGGATCGCGGGCTCGTGCGATACGCCTTGCTGCGAGCCAACGAACTCGGATACCGCAACCACGTCCTCCGCCAACTATTGGCTCCGTCTGCAGCGGCGCGGCATGCTGACGACGCCGATGGGTATTCCGACAGTCTCGATTCCAAACCACAAAAACTCGCCCAAGTGGCCTTCTGCATCGACGTGCGTTCCGAGCGGATTCGTCGCCACTTTGAGTCGGCCAACAAACTGATCGAAACGATCGGCTTCGCCGGCTTCTTCGGGATTCCGTTCGCCTACGAGCGACTCGGTGAATCGACCGCAACTAATCAACTGCCGGTGCTCGTTCCGCCTCAGTTCAAGGTCGTCGAACGCGTCCGAGCAGAAGCCGCCGATCAGCAAGAGGGCGTCGCCGTTCGGCGGGGCTTTGTGCGAAGCCTGCGGAAAGCGTGGAAGCGATTCCAAACCGCATCGGCAAGCGCCTTCGCTTTCGTCGAAGCCACTGGCATGTTCTTCGGGCTAAAGCTGCTCCGGCGGGTCGTTTCCATTCGGGCTGGTTCGCTTGATCCGCGGTGCGACGGCGTCGCTAAGGAGCAACGCAACCGGTTGGGACCCGATCTGGCGGCTCTCGATACGCAGGGACTGAATCTTGATCGGCAGGCCGACTTAGCATTGTCGATTCTTACCGGAATGGGGCTGCTAAAGGACTTCGCTCGCCTCGTCGTCTTCTGCGGTCACGGGAGCCAGACCGAGAATAACCCACTCGCAGCGGGGCTCGATTGTGGCGCTTGCGGAGGCCATTCCGGCGAGCCGAATGCGCGGCTGGCCGCCCAGTTGCTCAACAGCTCCGAGGTTCGCTTCCGGCTGCTCGCGAAGGGAATTGAAATCTCCGCCAACGTTCACTTTCTTGCCTGCTTGCACAACACGACTACGGACGAGATTAGCTTCTTCGATCTTGACCTGATTCCGTCGTCTCATCGGGAGGACTTTGAGCAACTTCGCGCGGCGGCCAAAACAGCAGCCAATCAAACAAGACTTGAGCGGCTCCCACTGCTTTCAACCAACAAGGCGAGCGATCCCTTCAGGCGCGCCCTCGACTGGTCCGAGGTGCGGCCCGAATGGGGGCTCACCGGCAATGCGGCGTTCATCGTTGCGCCGCGTAGACTGACCGAGTCGATCGACCTAGGCGGGCGGGCATTCCTGCACAGCTACGACCATCGTAACGACCCCGAAGGAAAGGTGCTCGAAGGGATCCTGACCGCTCCGATGGTCGTAGGGAGTTGGATCAACCTCCAGTACTACGCATCGACGGTCGACCCCCGCCACTTCGGTAGCGGGAGCAAGACGATTCATAACGTCGTAGGCCGCTTCGGCGCCTTCTCGGGTAACGGGGGGGACCTCACGACGGGCCTGCCGTGGGAATCGATCCGCGACAGCGACCGCTACCAACACGACCCTGTGCGGCTGTTGTCGGTGGTCGCCGCCCCCCGCGCTCAGATCGCCAGAATCCTCAGCCTATATAGCGGGGTCGAACAGCTTGCCGCGAACGGGTGGATTCACTTGGTCGCGCTCGACGGCGGAAAGTTCTATCGGTTCACTCCTCAGAAGACGTGGCAGGCGATCGATTTGGATCTAGCACTAAATGGCGTCCAGATCGAAGAGCCAAGGGTCTCCGAGGCCCCGATCCCATCTCTTGTTTATTAGCTTTCGTGTCACAAACCAAGAGAAAACAAGATTTTCCTCAATCACGAAACGGAGAGTCAGAAATGATCACAGTAAGCAAACCCCTAGAGTGCAACCGGCACATACAAGATCTTAAGAAGGTAAGCCAACAGGCGGATCGCCAACTTTCTTGGGTCGTATTCGCAGACGACGACCCCGTGATGCTCCGACAGCTTCGCGAGGCCCTTAAGAAAGAGTCTGCCGCAATCATCCCGACGCCCCAATATCTGTGGAGTGGCGGAGAAGACACGCTCAAAGACGCTGTTCTTTGGTCGATCGAAGAACTTCCGATGACTTCCCTGGTTTTGGTCGGTAACTCCGCAGCGGCTGTATCGGTAAGCGAACCAATGCTGTCAGGCCAGATCACCGCGGGCGAAGGCGAGAATGAAATACTCGCGTCGGTCCGCGTGGCTGAGAGGAAGCGGTGTCTGGCCGCAGAGCACTTCTCGCAGCAGGTCCAGGCTATGATCAACGTCCCTGAGATAAGCGGCAGTCTGATGACTGGCTCTCTTGCTTTGCACTGCTTGTTCTACCGCGCCGAAAGCGGGGTGTTCGCGTTCTACGATCCGCGGGATGGTTCTTTTCGGTCGCTAATAGGCTAACTACACTTTAATTCGTCAGGAGACTGCACAGTGGTCACACAGCCAATCGACCCCAAGGAAAGCACCCGAGCGCGTGGCGTGGCTTCAGCAACGACGCCCCACCTTGACGTGCTGGAATCCGAGGCGATCCACATCCTGCGTGAGGTTGCCGCCGCGTTTGAGAACCCGGTCTTGCTATACTCGATCGGCAAAGACTCTTCGGTCATCTTGCACTTGATGCGTAAGGCGTTTTTTCCCGGCAAGCCGCCGATCCCGCTACTGCACATCGACTCGACATGGGAGTTCCGTGAAATGACGGACTTCCGAGAGCGTTACGCACGCCAAGCGCTTGGCTTGCGTGTGATCGTTAAGATCAGCGAGGAAGGACGGCAGACTGGTGTGAATCCGTTCGATTACGGTAGCAACGCCTACACCGAAGTGATGCGCACCCAGCCCTTGAAAGAGGCTCTCACTGAGAATGGTTTTGACGCGGCCATTGGCGGCGGCCGGCGTGACGAAGAACGCTCGCGAGCGAAGGAACGGGTTTTCTCATTCCGCGATCGAAGCCACCGCTGGGACCCGCGCAACCAACGCCCGGAATTGTGGAACATCTACAACACATGGCGCCGAACAGGCGAATGTCTGCGTGTCTTTCCTCTCTCAAACTGGACCGAGTTGGACGTCTGGCAGTACATCGCGAGGGAGCAAGTTCCGCTTCCTGACCTCTACCTCGCCAAACCCCGACCGGTCGTTAAGCGTGGCGGCGACCTGATTGTTGTCGACGACGAGCGGATGCGATTGGAAGATGGTGAACGGCCCGAAGTCCGGTCGGTCCGCTTCCGAACCCTTGGATGCTACCCGGTTACTGGGGCAATCGAGTCCGAGGCGTCGACGATCGAACAGGTCGTTCAGGAATTGGTCGAGACGCGAAACTCGGAGCGTCAGGGGCGTGCGATCGATCGTGATGAGGCGTGCGCGATGGAACGCAAGAAACGAGAAGGCTATTTCTAAACACCATTCCTGTGAGTAGGCAAGACTCGGTGACACATTGAAGGACTGGGTCGCATCTCACGCTCTTGAGAAAAAGAAAATCCGCATGACATCGATTACAACCCCCACCACAAGGAACGATCTAGCCGTCAAACCAGTCGAGAAGGGCCTCTTGCGCTTCATCGCATGCGGGAGCGTCGACGATGGCAAAAGCACACTGATCGGTCGGCTGATGCTCGATGCGGGAGCGGTGTACAGCGACCAGTTGGTCTCGCTTCAGGTGGAATCGGAAAAGCACGGCACGAACGGCGGTGAAATCGATACAGCCCTCCTGCTAGACGGGCTCGAAGACGAGCAGCAGCAGGGGATCACCATCGACGTCGCCTACCGGTACTTCGCAACCAAGAAGCGCAAATTCATCATCGCCGACACGCCCGGTCACGAGCAATTCACCCGTAATATGGCCACCGGCGCGTCAAACGTCGACCTCGCCATCCTCCTTGTCGACGCCACCAAGGGGGTGCTGACGCAAACTAAGAGGCACGCGTTCATCGTCTCGCTCCTCGGGATCAAGCACGTTGTCCTGGCGGTGAACAAGATGGACCTTGTTGACTACGACGAGGGGACGTTCGAGACCATTTGCCAAGAATTCAAACGCTTTGCGGCGAAGCTCGAAATCACGGACCTGCGCTTTGTGCCGCTCTCGGCGCGGCACGGGGAGAACGTCGCCGAGCCGAGTGCTAAGATGCTGTGGCACGCGGACGGGTCGCTTCTGCATCAACTCGAAACCGTCTACACCGGGTCGGACCGAAATCTGCGCGACTTCCGCTTTCCGGTGCAGTGGGTCAATCGCCCGGACGAGACCTTTCGGGGGTTCAGCGGTACGATCGCCTCAGGAGGTATCCGTGCGGGCGAAGAGATCGTTGCCCTGCCTTCGGGCAAACGCTCGCGGGTCCGTAGCATCGTTACTATGGACGGTCCGCTAGAAGAGGCGACCGCACCGAAGTCGGTCACGCTTACGCTTGAAGACGAGATCGATGTCACCCGCGGAGACATGATCTGCCGCCCCGGCAATCAACCGCACGTCTCACGCAGCGGCGAGGCAATGCTCGTGTGGATGTCGGAACAGCCGCTGCAGCTTGGCCGTCCCCTCTGGTTTAAGAACGTGGCAGGCCGAGCGATTTGTGAGGTCGAGTCGCTCCGGTACGAGATCGATGTCAACTCGCTTCACCGCACGCATGCCCAGAAGCTCGGCCTCAACGCGATCGGCCGCTGCTCGATGAGTTTCCACGAGCCGGTCGTCTACGACGCGTACGACAGGAATCGCAAGACCGGCGCCTTCATTCTCGTGGATCGTATTACCCACGAGACGCTTGCCGCGGGGATGTTCCTCGAACACGACATGTCGGGCGAGTCAGGCGAAGGACCAGCGAGCTTTCTGCCCGCTCGCAAAATCAAGAGCCAGGTTGCTCCCGAGCTTCGGTCGCAAAGGTACGGGCACGAACCCTTCACCGTCCTGCTGACCGGGCTGCCAGCGTCAGGGAAGACAACCATCGCCAAGCAACTGGAGCAACGGCTTTTCGATCTTGGCGCCATCGGTATGTTTATCGACGGCGAGGCGATGCGGCAGGGAATCAGCAAGGGCCTCGGCTTCTCGACCGAAGAACGATCCGAGAACCTCCGTCGCGGCGCGGAAGTGGCCAAGCTGCTAAACGATTCTGGACAGTTCTGCATCGCTGCGTTCTGCGCGCCCGAAGAGGCCATGCGACAGAAATTCGTCGAGATCGTTGGAAGCCATCACGTGGTCCATGTCCACCTCGACGCTTCAGTTGCCGCGTGTCGCGCCCGTGACACCACCGGCCGCTACGTCGCCGCTGATAACGGGCAGATTGAAGGGTTTCCCGGAGTGGACGTCATCTACCAAAAGCCGCCTGCTCCGGATTATACGATCGCGACGGAAGACCGAATCGACGTCGAGGAATTGGCCGGCAAAGTATTTGCCCCATTCTGCCGAAGGACGAACGTAGTCGCGAATCTGAGTGAAATTGTTTTTCGCGAGGACTCGATCTAAGCCGATGGCGAAGCTGCCGAGGTTGGACCATCTCATCGTTCCACATAAGTCATCGTCAAAAAAAAGAGAACTAGTCCGGTCCGAATGTCTGCCAGGCGGTGGACAGGTCGTAAACTCGCTGCAGCCCGAACCATAGTGTTTGCGTACCCGGGCGTGTCGATTGTCGGATGACGTAGCCTCCTAGCGAAGCAATCATGCGGATCATCTCATTCAATGGCGGTGGGGTAGATGGCGGATTCGCTTTGCGAATCGTCATCCACACCGACTTCCACTCGCTCGGTTCGAAGATCAGCTCACAACTTAGTTCTGGACACTCGCTTCCCAGTCGCGATAGATACATCACCTTCCAAGCGATAATGGCGTAGACTGCCAAACAATTGAGGATTCGCTCTAGTGTCTCCAACTGACGATCTTCTATCCGACAGCCGCTCTTCAGCGTTCGAAAATAGATTTCAATTTGCCAACGAATGCAGTAGTAAGCAATGATTTGCCGCACTTGCTGGACCTCTTCGATCGGAAGTGTTGTCGCGAGCAACCATTGGATCGGTGCAACGCCATTTGGGGGATTGGATTCTTCGGCGAGGACGAGGTTTAACGTGACGTCGGACAGTTTGCGATTGCGACCTGCTCGATACGGAGGACGCACCGTCACGGTGGTGGCTCGGACTTCTAGTTCCGCAAGGCGTGCCTCGCGTGATTCGTGACGTTTGCGCTTATTCGTGGGCCGTTTCGTGGTGCGACCACTGACGTTCACGCTACATTGATACAGACACTTTGTAGCGCGAGCCGCTTCTAGCCACGTCACCTCCGTGTCCACCGTAATCCGCTTCTTGCAGGCACGCACTAATAAGTGCACCTCGCCACTTGAAGTTGTTCGTGGTTCGCAGTACAGTTCATAAACGTCCGCTTCACTGTCGGCAATGCAGACACAAATCGTCTGGGGACAGGTGTCGGCAACTTCGCGCGCTGCCCGCAGGCCTTCGATCCACCTATAAGTTTCTTTTTCTTCGATGGGTGTCTTTCGTACCCAGCGCCCCTTTTCGTTCGTGGTCATTTTCTTGATCTTGCTACGAGTCCAACATTTCTGCCAGGCGATGCCGAGGGGCAAGCCGTGTTCATTAAAGGCAACCAACGGGTGAAAGAAAGCGCCAAGACGAGTATGGTATTCCAGAGGGCCAGCCCCGCGGACTTGCTGCTTCGGTCGGGTCAAGTCGAGATCTGTCGTATCCTGGACTAACAAGGCAACCTCGGCTTGAGAAACTCTTTCCCGTGTGGCCTCGATATGCGGCTTGAGGATTCTTTCGGGCGAGACCTTGTCATTGTCGAAGAAACGATAAGCGGCTTCCATTTCCGCTCGACCATGGGTGGCGGCGGGGACGCTCATGTTGGGCTTCGCGCCGAGCGATTCAATGACCTTGCCCAGCCGTATGGTCAACCGATGGTCGCCAAGCTTGGCACCGCGAACTTCGTCTCGTAGCGAAACGGACATCGGGGACCTCCATGAAAGAAGCAAAGAAAAGTAACGTGCTTCTCAACACAGTCCCTCGAAAATGACAAGCCAAAGAATCATTCGCAGCCAAGCTGATCTGGGCAAGGTCGATAGCAATACTATCACGAGACGCTGGTATAGCAGTGCATGCGAGACTTGTGTGGAACGATGAGTTGGACCATCTTCGGCTTCTTAGCCCGCCAGCTACGGCGCAGCGGTCTTGTCCGAGATCTGACACCTCTGCGAGTTCCGTGAGACTCGATCTCAACGAAGATGATGCAACCGCCAGCACGAAGCAAACGTCCCCTGTCGCATCGGTCTCAACCACCTCGTGTTCTGCCCATTTGCTCGTATCGACCGCCATTGTTTGATTTCGCAGTGTCCCGCGGCTCTACTATTGGGTGCTATCCGAGTACCTGATGGAAACTTGCCGTGACCAACTCGTCGCAGCATCGCCGCACACCTTTGGGTTTGTTCGCCGACAAGCCAGCGCCCCGGCTCTATGATTACATGGTCGAGGTACTCCGTGTCCGGCACTATAGTCGCCGCACGGAGCAAGCCTACGTCCACTGGGTTCGCAGATACATCGACTTTCACAGTTGGCGCCACCCACGCGAACTTGCCGAAGACGAGGTCAACCGTTTTCTAACACACCTGGCCGTCAATGAGCACGTCGCTGCGTCAACGCAGAATCAGGCGCTCTCGGCGATACTCTTTCTCTACGAGCATGTTCTGCGGCAACCGCTCGACCGAATCGAAGGCGTCGTTCGCGCCCGTCGCCCCAAGCGGTTGCCCGTCGTTCTGACGGTCGATGAAGTCTCGCGCGTGATGACGCATCTGGCGGGCGAGAAGTGGTTGATCGCGATGCTACTCTACGGGGGTGGGCTGCGACTGCTCGAAGCACTCCGACTGCGAGTCAAGGACTTGGACTTCGAGCGTGGTGAGATCACCGTTCGCGAGGGAAAGGGAGACAAGGACCGCGTAACGACGATGCCGCGGGCTATCGCGCATCCTTTGCAGGAACACCTGGAGCAAGTCAAGTCAATTCACCAGCAAGACGTGGCCGACGGCTTCGGCCGCGTGGAGCTTCCTCACGCGCTGGCCCGCAAGTACCCTAATGCCAACCGCGAATGGGTTTGGCAGTACGTGTTTCCTCAATCGCATCGCTGGAGCAATGCGAAAACCGGCGACCAAGGAAGACATCACGTTCACGAGTCACTCGTCCAAAAGGCCATCAAGCAGGCTGTTCGACAAGCTGGGCTGACGAAACGAGTCACGAGCCACACGTTCCGCCACTCGTTCGCCACACACCTGCTGACGGACGGGTACGACATACGCACGGTTCAAGAACTTCTTGGGCATAAGGACGTGCGGACGACAATGATCTACACGCACGTCCTGAATCGCGGCGGACGCGGCGTCCGGAGCCCCGCCGACGGGCTGCGCCACCGGACTCGATGAGCGCTAGACAGGGGCGGCCTATCACGCAAAACCAGGGGCGCCATCGAAGCAAGCCACTGCTACAATAGAATTTACAACAAACCACTGCCTGCGCGTTAGGCCGCACATTTGCGGTCTACAGGTGATAGGCAGAAACTTCCTATAACCAAGTTAGGCGACTTCAGAAATGAGCTGGTACGGCACACATGCCATCCGCACTAAAGAAGAAGTCAAAAGCATGCTCCCTGCAGCGGCTTGTAAGCACTGTATCTATTGGTTCCAGGTCGCAATCGGCTCGTCTTCGGAGACGTGGTATCACCGATACGAAACCTGCCCCCGCTGCGGGATTCGGCAATGGGACCTTTTAGACCAGTTCACCGCTGAGGCAAACAGTCGCCTAACCACCGGCTGCAGTTGACCGGCAGCGCCCGCGAGTAGAATGTTGTGGTCGGTTGGACGCCTGCTCCCGCGGGCGGCCGGCAACTGAGCCTTTTACGTTAGATTGAGGAGGATTCATGATGCCTAAAAGAACCAGGACCTCTCGGTGCGAGAGCGGTGGCCTGAAGCCTCACGTCGTAAGCATGGGTGTTGCCCTGGGTGCAGCAGTTGGAGTTGCACTCGGTCTTGCGCTCGACAACATCGGTGTCGGTATTGCAATTGGTCTCGGGAGTGGTACTGCGCTCGGAGCGGCCTTTTCCATGCTGAGCCACCATGGAGAAGACATCTAACCAGTGCATGCACAAGTCGCGCTCCGCGCGCATGTGATGCAAACGTTAGGGGCCTCTACCGGATGGGTGAAAAGGCAAGTGCATTTACAAAAGGTGGTTGTGGCTGCTTGCTTGCCTTCGCTGGTTTTGCAGTGATCGCTCTACTGCTAGGCGGCAGCGCCCACATAGATATTGGCGGAGCAATACTTCTGTTCTTGATCGGTGGACTGCTCGGATTGCTGATCCTCTGGATATACAACAAGGGCAAGAACGACCGCGGCGGCCCCTAACCACCGGCTGCAGTTGACCGGCGACGCCCGCGAGTAGAATGGTGTGGTCGGTTTGACGCCTGCTCCCGCGGGCGGCCGGCAACTGAGCCTTTTACGTTATCTCGCTTAGCTTAGACAACACGATTAGCACAAAAACGAACGAACCCGATCAGATCCCAACTCGCAAAGCGTCGAAATCTTGCCTTCGTTCATGTGCATTGGCACTGTTTATCTTGGTGACGGCGCCGGTCTTTCTCTATTGGTTCGTTTTCCCTGCCCCGAAATACATCGGGAATAAACCAAACGGAGAATCGTACATCGCCACAAAATTCGAGTTTCGCTATGGTTACGCAACGAGATTCGTTGATGATCCGCACAACAAAATGCAATGGGTTTTCGGAGAATTGCCCGATTCAATTACTGTTGATGATTCCGGTTTGAGGCTAATCGTTTACAATTCCCACAATGCGATCATCAAATCATCGATAGATTCCATGGAGGCCTACGACGATTCGTTCAAACACAAGGGCTACATGGGAATCTGGGACGACGAGCGGGAGAGCTTTGCGGTTGATTCGAGTGGAACCATTGAATAAGCCGCTGAAGCACGACGATCGCGAGATAACAAAGGGTTGCACACGGAGCCGCGGGTCGCGCGGGTTTCAATGTTTAGCGAGTTCGCCGCGGCCCGGTGAACCCGGACGTTATGCCCCTCAACTCCAATGCGTTTACCAGCAATTAGCGGTGTGATTGATCGACGTATTCTCGCGAACTATCGCATCGATCCCGAGTGCATGGCGGCCGCGTTACCTTCGCCATTCCGGCCACAATTGGTCGATGGTTACGCGATCGGCGGCATCTGCCTTATTCGCCTGAAACGGGTTCGGCCAAAAATGTTTCCAATTCCTTGGGGTATCGGGTCGGAGAACGCTGCGCACAGAATTGCTGTCGAATGGGAAGCAAACGGTCAAACGATGAATGGTGTCTACATTCCTCGCCGAGATACCAATTCAATGCTCAATTCGTTGGCCGGTGGCAGGATCTTTCCCGGAATTCATCATCACGCAAAGTTCACTGTAGAAGAAATTGGTGATCACTATTCCGTCACGATGGCAAGCGATGATGGCGGTGCCAAGGTTCATGTTTCTGGCACGGTCGTCCCCGCGATATCGGAATCATCAGTTTTCGACTCCCTCGAATCCGCCTCCAGCTTTTTTGAATTGGGCTCGCTTGGGTATTCAGATACCAGCACTAATGGCAAATTCGATGGTCTTGAATTGCAATGCGAAAACTGGCACGTCGCATCCTTAAACGTCGACAAGATCCAATCCAGCTATTTCGAGGACGAATCACGCTTCCCAAATGGTTCGGTTGAATTTGACTGCGCTTTGTTAATGCGAGATATTGTTCATGAATGGCATGGTCGCCCCGATCTATGTTGTGCACCAAAAATCGGGGCATAACAATCGCATGCACCTGAGTTGCCGCTGGTGCCGTTTTCTGAAATTGAGCATCGCTGGCGGCAACCCGGTGATGCGTGACGTTCGGCACCGGTCTCTTTTTGGCGGGGACTCCTCGTGCAGTTCGGCCAACGCTCAAGCTGCTGAAGTTGGACCACCCGACTGGAGTTACGCTCGACGCCAACTCGCAGAGGTGTACTTCGAGATTTGACACCGCTGCGCCATGGGAAAAACCGTCCGAGCGGTCGGTTGATGCAACCGAAGTCTCGAAGCGATCTGGCTATCTGCTGGCGGTGAAACAGACCGACGCGGCTACTAGAGCGGCTTTCAAATTGACGTAGCCAATACCGCGTTGCTTGATTATTCCAATCTTCCGAAAACAGAATGAGTCCACCGGCGATCAATAGTGCGGGAATAGAAATCTTCAACGCGCCAAGAATGACGGATCCCAGCACGACAAAGATGCAGCAGACGATGGCGGAAACGAGCACCGTTCTGAGGGCGATCTTTCGCTTCAGCTCGGCATCGGCGGACTTCGTCATCCCCACGAAAACGATCGCAGCGCGAGTCGGCCCAATGGTAGCGAGCAACAGGATAGCGATGCTTGCGAGGTCCATATTCGTCAACCAGGCGGGACTGGCGAGTTTATTTTGGAAAAATGCAGCCCACGAATTTTGAGGTGTCCAGCGGGTCGCTAAAATTCGGTGGGCGCTTATTCATGAAGGCGTCGGCTCCCTCGCGGAGGTCCTGTGTACGCTGTAGCACATCGAGCACGTCAAGCAGCTTCGCGATTGCCTGCTCCTCGGGCAAGTAGATGCCATACCGCAACGCCTGCTTGGCGGCACAAATGGCCTGCTTCGGAGCGCTTGCAAGCCTTGCAGCAATTACTTGCGCGTGTGCGAGCACCTCGCCCTTAGGCTTAATGTGATTGGCGTAGCCCCACGCGAGCGCTTGCTGTGCATCGATCATATCGCCCAGCAAAAACAACTCACTGGCGCGGCCAAAACCGATACGCCGTGTTATACGCACTGAGCCTCCACTGCCGGGTATGGCGCCAAGGTTTATTTCGGGTACGCCAAATTTTGAATTTTCGGCGACTACGATGATGTCGGCGCCGGCTGCGAGTTCCATGCCGCCGCCTAGCACATAGCCTTCAATGGCCACGACTGTGGGTTTCGTGAAATTGGCGAATTTGGTGAATGTTTCGTTCTCAGGACCGAGCTTGGTAGACACGACGGTACCGTCCGCCAGAAGTCCAGGAAATTCCTTGATGTCGGAGCCAGTACCGAAAGCGCGGTCACCGTCGCCTGTGAGTACAATCGACCCTATCGCTGGGTCAGCCTCCAGGCTGGTCAGGGCCTCGTCCAACTCTCGTCGCATGTCCAGTGTCATCACGTTCATCGGCGGGTTAACCAGGAACACGGTTGCTACGCCGCCATCGATCTCCACGCGTACTTTTTGGTCACTCATTTTTTTCTTCCTCTAGTAGATATAAGTCGTATGTGAGCTACACGCTGATCGTTCTAGCTTCTTGTGAACACTGGGTGTCTTTTCTCTACAAATGCTTTGGTCCCTTCCGCCTTGTCATTAGAATTAGCAACTACTCCAAAGACTGACGCTTCCTGGTGGATACCATCTTTATTTGACATGTCATTTCCAGCATTCATGACCTGCTTTGCACTTGCAACGGCAAGTGGACCATTTCTTCCTATAACCTTTAAACACTCAACTGCTGCTTCCAGGCAGCTTGCTTTATCATCTGATACTTTATTCACCAATCCCCACTCATAGGCTTTATCAACATCTATAAAAGTGCCCGAATAGATAAGCTCTTTTGCCCGGTTTCGACCAATGTATTTTGGAAGTCTTTGGGTTCCACCAAAAGCAGGTAACACACCCCATTTAACCTCAGGCTGTCCAAAAACTGCTTGCTTCGAAGCATAAATGAAATCGCAAGACATTGCCATTTCACATCCACCGCCGAGTGCAAAGCCTTGAACACAGGCAATAAGAGGCAGGGCCAAGTCTTCCATGGCCAAGGTGACGGCCTGTCCTGTTTCAGCAAAGACTTGTGTTTCTTCCGGAGTCATTTCAGACATCGCAGCTATATCTGCACCTGCCATAAAAGCCTTTTCTCCAACACTTGTCAGAATAGCGCCTTTGTATTTTGAAACATCGATACTTTTTATCGCATCCAACATTTCATCCAACACCGTTTTATTTAGTGCATTCAGCTTGTCAGGCCTGTTTACTTCCAGATAGAAAATATCATCTTTTTCATATGTATTGATTGTTTTGTAGCTAGTGCTCATGTCTTTCCGTCTTTCTTTATTGTTTGGCTAATTGTTTGTTTTTCTGCTGGCTTAAGCCCGTCTCGGATTTCCTCCAGCCGCGTCTGCGGCTGGAGGTATCAATTGCATTCACCCTCGTTGAGCGATCAATCGTGACCCGAGTGCTACGCCGTGACTTATGTCAAACAGCGCACTCATTCGGCGCTCTTACTGCCATCTGCGGCCAAACCAAGTTCGCTAAGGATCTCTTCGGTGTGTTCACCGAGCTGTGGCGCCATTATCCTTGTAGTACAAGGGGCGTCACTGATATGAACGGGGCAACCGATAGTCGTAATTTTACCAAGAATCGGGTGATCTATATCTAGTATCATATTGTTGATCTTTGTTTGTGGGTCTTCCATTACTTCGCTTAATTTCCGGACCTTGGAACAAAGTACATCCTGCCCTTCAAGACGTGCCAAAGCTTCGTCCATGGTGTATTTGGCAATTTCCTTGCGCAGTGTGTCCTGTATAAGCGCCTTGTTTTTGATCTGAGAAGCCATATCCGGATAGGGTATGGTAAGATCATCTATTTCGAATGCAGCGCACATGGCCTTCAGCGGGTTGGGCATGAACGCTCCAATCACCACAATTGGTCCATCCTTGGCCTCGGAGTGAATAGCGAGTGGCATTGCCGCCCAGTTCAGCACTTGTTTGTATTTGCTCCAGTAGGCCGCTTCCTGCAGTTGCGTATGAATCATCGAATCATAAAGACACACATCTACTTTTCGACCGGCACCGGTTTTTTCCCGTCCAATCAACGCGGCCATAATGCCCTGACAGAGATGCATTCCGCCGGTATAATCGCAGATAGCTGTTGGAACTATCGATTGTGGAATTGAAGGGTCCGCGGTCTCATACATAAAGCCCGTTACAGCTTGGGCCACCATGTCCTGCCCAGGTTTTTTGACATTTGGTCCTTCAGGTCCGTAGCCAGTTGCGGACGCAAAAATAATGCGTGGATTAATCTCCTTGAGCTTCTCATAACTGAAGCCCATTTTATCCATTACGCCGGGGCGAAAATTGTTTACGACCACATCTGACACTTTGACGAGTTCATAAATAACCTTCTTTCCTTCTTCAGTTCTCGTATCAAGTTCCATCGAACGCTTGTTGCGATTCATGGCTACATAGGTTGGATTGTTCGTCGCCTCTATAGAAGTCCCGCCAACCGTATGCCGACTCAGATCACCCACGCCCGGGCGCTCGATTTTGATCACATCGGCACCGAAATCAGCGAGCTGTAGAGTGCCAACGGGGCCCTGCTCAGCCTGTGTGAAATCTATAACGCGAATTCCGTCTAACGGAAGGTTGGAAGTATCGGTCATGTACGTCTCCTTAGATGATGGTTAGATCACCCTGTAATATCGGGTTAGCGAGCAGATTCAGCGGTAATCTTAGTCGACGGTTTCGTAGTAAAGTATCCATTCGGCGTAGAGCGCTGGCTTTTCCTCACCTTCAATTTCAACGGTCACACCAACCTTGAACTTGCAGTTGTGCTCATCCTTCCAATGGACATCCTGAACCACGCCGTGCATGCGTACCCGCTTACCTGTGCGCACCGGCGCCAGGAAACGAACCTTGTCATACCCATAGTTCAGACCATGAGGCATATTCTCGGGTACTGGAAAGTTATGCATCAGATAAGGTGTCAACGACAGCGTCAACAAGCCGTGAGCAATGGTTCCACCCAAATCAGTTTTTTTCGCTTTTTCGACATCAACATGCATGAAGTAGTTATCGCCTGTGCAGTGGGCGAATTCGTTGATGCGTTCCTGCGTAACTTCATACCATCCGGTTGGTTCAACCTTGGTCCCAATGTAATTGACTAGCTCATCTTTAGGTACGATTTTGTTTGCCATGTTCTTCTCCTAGTTTTTAAAAGTGAAATCATCACGACGCTATTTACGTCCCGCCTCGGTAAGCACCAAGACATGACGCTCTGAAACGCCGTAAATTTTACGGGCCTAGCTCGCGAGCCTGCCTTTCAAGAGCCTGCAGGTCGTTTTTCCCGGTCGCCAAGAGCGGCATCTCGTCGATGAAGTAGATATGGCGCGGATGGGAGTATGCGGGTCCGCGCGCTATGTAGTAGTCGATGAGTTCCTTCTCGCTGAGGTTCGACCCGACGTTGCGCACGACGAAGGCCACCGGAACCTGGCCCTTCACCTCGTGGGGGACAGGAACGACACAGACGTCCCGCACTTCCGGATGAGTGGCGAGGATGCTCTCGACTTCGGCCGGGAAGACGTTCTCGCCTCCCACGTTCATCTGGTCGTCGACGCGCCCCCTGAAGGTGAACCAGCCGTCGGGGTCGCACGACACCATATCCCCGGTATAGACCCAGCCGTCCCGGAAGCGCTCCGCCTGGGCGTCCGGCCGGTTGTAATAGCCGAGGGCGTTGCACTCGCTCCGCACGACAAGTTCCCCCGCCTCTCCCTGTGGCAAAATGTTCCCGTCGGAGTCGATGACCTTGCACTCGAAGCCCGGAAGAGCGGGACCGATCGTGCCCAGCTTGTTTCGGCCGCGTGGGTTGAGGGTGATGATGGGCCCAGACTCCGTCAGCCCGTACCCTTCGATCACATCGACACCAGGCATGGTCTGGACCAGTTCGTCGAGAAGCGCGCGTGTCATGGGAGCAGATCCCACTGCGATGAACTCGAGGCTGGAGGCATCCACGTGCGTTCTTTGCCGCGCGGCAGCAAGAATCAGCTTGTAGGTGGCCGGTACACCGGTGGTGTACGTGCAGCCATGCGTCTCAATCGCATCGATCACGCGCTCCGCGTCGAACTCCTTGAGAATGACCACCGAGCCGCCCTGGCTCAGGCACGGGAAGAGCCCCGCGGCAGTGGCGTTCATGTGGAAGAGCGGCGTCGACAACAAGACCCGTGAGTTCTCGTCGATCCGGTTGGACTCCGCTTGGAGCTGAACGTTACGCAGTAGGCCACGGTGCGAGAGAAGAACCCCCTTGGGCCGTCCGGTCGAGCCCGAGGTGTACGCCTGGATGCAGACGTCGCTGCCGGCCGACCCATGATCGCAGCGTTCGGGCGAAGATGAGGCCAGCCAGTCGTCATAGCCTCGAAGCGGACCCCGGTCGGCATCGACGACGATACCGACCTCGGCAACCCCGTCGGCCAGGCAGGCGACGACGGATTCGACCGTCCCGGCGCTGCCGAAGACGATGCGACTCCCACAGTCTCGAGCCAGGTCGATGTGCTGCGGCGGCTTGAACTTGAAGTTGACCGGGACCGCTACGGCGCCGGCCCTGACGATACCGAGCAGGACTTCGGGGAAGCGGATGTCGTTCTCGAAGATGACGAGGACGCGCTCGAACCGCTCGACTCCGAGCGAGATCAGCCCATTGGCGACCCGATTGATGCGCTGCTCGAGCTCTGCATACGTCATCGACCGCTTGCCCTGGATGAGGGCGACTCGCTGCGAGTCTAGGGATAGGCCGGTGTCGCACAGCCGCGCGAGGCTGGACGCGTCGTCATCGAACATATTCGTCATCTCCATATCACTCGCCCAAAACCACGCCGAGGCCTTCTGCGCCAAGTCTCTACCCTCATGGCTTTGGATGCTGAGGAACGCTTGTTAGTGGTAGAGTGCTCGTAACCACATCGCTTACTCCTTCGTTCTTCGCTGTGCGGAGACCACTACACAGCGTACAAGATTGGTCCGCGAGACGGCAGTCCACGCAACAGAAAAAAACGTTCAAATCATCCTTAACTGGGATTTGTCGGCGGAGGCGAATTGGAAACCCCTGGCTGGAAAACGCCGCAAAAACCGAGGAAATGCCCGCGCCATTCAGCGGAAGGCTTGAAGCCGAGAAATCAATATGCAAAACGCGCAATCGACCTTCGGTGCGCTAATAGCGCTCCCAAATCGTTCAAGTGCAAGACGCTTCGGTCGGCACGTGCTACCGCGACGCCTGAATATTCAAGGTTGGACAGGGCCGACCGTCGTTACGCGGCTTGGTGGGATTCGGAAGGGCTGCCGTTCGTGCATGGTCCGAACATGCTGTTCAAGCATTCCGGATCGCCACGGATTGATGCCGAAGAATGAGCTCTGCTGGATGCAGCCAACTGCCGAGCGATATTCTGCCACACCGAATGGTACGCGGACTTGATCCGAAAGCACCGCGGGCGAGCCAACCAGTGGCCCATCATCCTGTGGCCATACCCGATCGATCCTTGGCCAGGCGAGGCGCTGCCGGATGAGTATGACTTGCTCATTCATGCCAAGAATGAGCACCGGCCGCAGTTGCTTGAGCATCTTGCTGAAGTCTTCCCGAGCCACATTCAGATTCACTACGGTCAGTACCTGCGCTAGGAATTGTTCGAAGCAGCAAGTCGCTCACGGGCGTGTGCGTACCTGGCGGACGATGACCACGGCCCGCTTGCGCTCCAGGAGATTTTGCTGGCGGGCTGCCCGACCGTCGGGGTGCGGACGGGAGCCTCGTTCGTACGGACAGGTGAAACAGGCGTCAGTGTGCGGAATCGGACGATGACGTGCGGGCTCTGGCGGTCTTCATGGCGGCCATCGAACAAGCCCAGGCGATGGATCGCCAAAGTGTGCGGGATAGGGCCGCCTGGCAGTTGGACACCGACCGGATCATGGACAGCATCACCACCGCTGTCAACAAGGAGACGGCAAGCGTATAATCACAGGCGTGAAAATATTTTTTAAAAAGCCTCGCCTATGAATGACGTTACGCAGATAGCAGCTACCACCTGAGCTACATGGACGACGCGGGCTATCGCGAACTCGGTGATGGTGAGCGCTATGATCTAACGCAGTCTCTGAACCAAATCGAATTGACTAGTGCCGCATTTTGGCGGAACAGATCTCGTGCGGGCGTTTTGTACGGCACGAATCTCGATAAACGCTTTTCCCAGAACAGGATAACGCTGATGAAATCCCAGGTAACAGACAAATTGGGCGAGTCCGTAACACGACGACAGTTCACAAAAGAGGCTGCCATGGTTACGGCGGCGAGTGTCGTTGCTCCTTCATTGCTTTATGCCAATGCAGCGGACGACTCTCTGGATCTCGTAATCAAAAACGGTCGGGTCATGGACCCCGAAACAGGATTCGACCAGGTCGCCAACGTGGGGGTGAAGGACGGACGGATCGTCGCGATCACGGGCGATGCGATTACCGGCGCCCGCGAGATTGACGCGTCCGGCCATGTCGTGGCACCAGGCTTCATCGATACCCACTTCCACTGGCCGCGGCCGATGGGGAACAAGCTGGCCCTTCTCGACGGTCGCACCACGGTCATGGACCTCGAGATGGGTACCTTGGGCGAGCATGTGGCCGACTGGTACGCAGAGCGCGAAGGCAAGAACCCCATCAACTTCGGTTGCGCGTCCGCCCATGAATTCGCGCGGGCACGGGTCCTAGACGGTATCACGACAATTGACACGCCGGAAGCAATGAACCATCGCGGTTCGAATAAAAACGGCTGGTCCCTGACGCGGCCGGACTTGGCGAGGGGAAACGAGATCCTGCGGATAATCGACGCGGGGCTTGCGGCCGGGGCCATCGGCATGGGCTCGACGCTCGGCTATATGCGCGACGGGGTCTCGGCCCGGGAGGTATTCGAGATTCAGCGGCTTACCGGGCGCTACGGACGTCCGTCGGCGTTCCATTTCCGCTACACGCCGGGCACCGACACTTCGGAAGCGAACGGCATCCAGGAGATGTTGGCCAATGCCGCCGCGCTAGGCGCTCCGGCCATCGCTTGCCACTTCAACAACCCCGGATACAACCTCGTCCATGAATTGCTGGTGCGGCTACGGGAACAAGGGCACAACGTCTGGGGAGAGCTTTATCCATATGCAGCGGGATCCACGGCGCTCAACGCCGTCTTCCTCGAGCCCGAGGTCTGGGTGGACCAGCTGGGATACAAGTACGAGGAAACGATCCAGGATGCGCTGAGCGGCGAATTCTACACGCAGGAATCCCGGGCGGCGATGGTCGCCAAGGAACCGGCGCGTCTGGTGCAGGTCTACAAGATGCCGCAATCGGCGATCATCGACTGGCTTAAGCTCCCAGACGTGGCAATTGCATCAGATGGGATGCCGATAATCGGTGACGATATCACTTGGGACACGCCCTTCGATGAGCTTCCCAATTCTCACCCGCGCGGCGCCGGGTGCTGCGCCAGAGCCCTGCGGATGGGTCGGGAAAACGGCATCCCGTTGATGCAAAGCCTCGCGCAACTGAGCTACAACTCGGCGCGCCCGCTGGGCAAACTCGGTCTGAAAGCCATGCAGGAGCGGGGCCGCATGCAGCAAGGCATGGTGGCCGACATCACCATCTTCGACCCAGCCAACGTGACCGACAACGCAACCTATGCGAAGGGCAACCTGCCTTCGAGCGGCATTCCCTATGTGATCGTGAACGGAACCGTGACCGTCGACGACTCCGAGGCTCTGGCCAATACGTTCCCCGGACAGCCGATCCGCTTCGAGCCCGTCGAAAGTCGCTTCGAGCCACTCGACGAAGCAGCATGGATGCAGAAATTCTACGCGGTCCCGCTGGACTTCGGCGGCGGCTTGCCTCAGCATACCCAGCCGGCTTACGACAAGAGGGTTATCAGCTGCTGCGAATGACAGGTGCGATCCGTGCCCGGTTTAGGTTCAGGATACATCGATTTTCAAAGGATTGCATCACTCGGTGTTGCCTTCCCTCTCCGCTCCCAACCCCGGTAGGTTGCGACCGATTGAGCGAAGCCAACCTCACGATAACCCAGCCCGCGCGAGAGGGAGAGACGGCCGAGAGTTTGGGCCGGAATCGGACCGCCGGAGGGCCACCCGTGTGAATAGTCGGTGTCGCGCGCGGCGTCGGAAGAGAGACTCCATGAACGTCAAGAGCGTCGCAAACCCTTGCGCATTCTGCGGATAACACGCCCCATCTTTCCCCCAGCGCAAAACAAAACCCCACGGTCGCGGCAGTTCTTTACCGTGGGGTTCAAGTGGCGGGGGCCGGAATCGAACCGACGACTCTCGGGCTATTGTTTTGTATTCACCTTTGCTGCGTCGGTGCGGACACCGCTGTCGGTTTAGCGATGCTCTAATCCGCCGAGGTTGGACCAACCTCGCGGAGTTCCTGCTCACTTAAACTGCGGGAGGTGGCGATCACCTCAGCGTCCTGCGCTATCAAACCGATGTCGGATAATCCTTCCCCAGCCCGTCTCATCTTGGGCTCCATCACGCGTCCCTTCGTGACAAGTTCTCGTACTGTGGTTTACCTTCTCAACTTGCCTCAGCCGTAAAGACTTGAGCAGTACAAAACTATTCGTTTCGTGGCTAAGATAGGCCAAGCTCAGGCAAAATCCTATGCGAGGCTGACACTCCTCACATGACGGCCGAGATAGAGCTGGAACGCGGACTCTGGTGTTAAAGAAGTGACTCTTGACCTGAGTGATACAATTAGAAGTCCCAGCGAGCATGCGCCCGAGTCAGTCTGCTGCCAAAAAAACATCAGACCAGAGCGGCAGTTGAGCGCAATATTGAAGGGAGCGAACCCTCAATAAAAGCCCGCTGCCACCGAGAGTCCTACTGGTGGCGACGGACCAAGAAAAGAGTTGGCGATGTTAGTTCCGCCGGTGGTATTGTCGAGTGCCTTGGGCGATGGGCAAGTGGCCGTCGCATTGAGGGGGCGAATCTAGTAAAGCAACACAAGGGCTTTGAGAAGGGATGTGTCAACGATTACCGAGGGACAGTTGATGTTTGAGTTTTCCGGGGAGTACCCGGAGTTAGTTGAGGGGGCGGTCCGGCAAGCAACCACGGAGGTGGTTTGTAAGATTCTCCCGAAGAAGGAGAGGCTGGTCAACAAACTACTAGGCGAAGTGGTGAGGGAGGAGCCAAGGTGAGTCGCTTAGAATGCTTCTGATGGTGAATTGCGGGGAAATAGCCAGGAACGCTGTTCGTGGTGATGCGGCGGGAAGTGACCAGCCACCTTGCCAACTCACGTAAGAATTTTGGCTTGAAGTTCGTCTTGATGGAGCACCAACTGGAGGAGTTTTGTCAACACATTGATGATGAGGCCAACTGATGAAAGCGGGACGTGAATCAGGAAAAAGAAGACGAAACAGACGATTGACCTTGTCAACTCCAGCGGGAATCATTTGCTCAATAGCCCCTTAGGCAAGAGTGAAAAGCCCGACTTTTGACTGGAAGTTCAATTCCCAATGAGAGGTCTGGAGCGACGTGCAGCATGCTTTTCCAGAACCTCTTGGTAATACCTCCTTTCGAACTCAGTTTCTCAAGCGACTTCCGAGATCGAATCCAGCGAAACTGTTTCCAACTGCTCTAACAGGAGCGAAGCGGTCTTCTGGATCCGTTGTAAACTCTTGGCGAGTTGCTCGGAATCCCCTGCGTGACAATGAATGTAGTCGGCGGACTGTGCCAAGGCACGGAGTCCAACCGCCGTGGAGACCACGTAGGCCACCGACTCGGCTTCGAGTTCTTTCACCGTCTTCGACAGCGTCTTACGGTCTTCTCCCCGATGCAAGAGTTCATGGGCCAGCTCATGGGCGAGCGTATTGAACTCCGCTGCCGAAGTCAGACCGGAGCGAAGCACAATACTCCCTCCTTGGGAAACACCATCGGCACCTCCTAGGTCTTCTTCATACGAGAGTGTAATCCCAAGACTGATGGCTGTGGCGTGAAGCCGTGAGAGCTTCTCTCCCGGATCCCCTTCAATTCTGTGGATATCGGGCAAATCCTCACCGTCGGTCTGGGACACGTCAAAGACTGTCACGCCGCGAAATCCTAACAGCTCGGCCTCTGAACTGCCATCCTCGGCTTTCTTCTTGCCTATTAAAGGAGCCAAGATACAAATCCCTTTTTCTCCTTGGCGAACTTGGCGGTTGAGTTTTTGCCAAGCCCGAAAGCCAGCGACCCTCGTCGCGGTCGGCATTTGCTGGACAATGAGCAGACAGTTTCCAAACGAGTAGTTGTGAAAACTGCTCATCGTATTGAGGAACTTCGTGAGTTCCTCACTCTTGCCAGCAGCAAGTTGCGCGGCAAGTTCTTCCAAAGCGACATCACTCAGTTTTTTAGCATCGTCTCTTTTCATGGTAAGTTCTCCTGGTGGGAGTTGGACTGCGAAGTGGCTTTGCAGACCGGAATAGGGAAGGGAGCGTCCGTCAGCAGCAGTTGCCGCTTAAGAACACTCACGCAGAATCCATTGAGATCTCTCCCAACGAGGCAGAGCCACAGCGAAGGGCCGAGTAATTCGTCCGTTCACCGCGTGATGGATGCGAATTGGAGAAAGTTGGTCAACGAACGAGTCGTCTCGCCAGCAATGGACAAGAACCCCAACTGCTGAATAAAACCTTCTCAAAAGCTAGTGCTGCACGCTGCCAGCCTCGAGCAAGTCTGCGTGGGAGCAGTCCTACTGGAGACGGCGGGTTGCGATTGCGGTCTACCCAAGAGCAAATATGAAAAGAGCAATTGCCAGAGGCATTGTTTCAGAGAAAATAATAGCAGAACCGGGGAGGTACTCAACTTGAGACCCAGAGCCACCACAATCAGAACTGAGGAGCTGGCATTTACAGCAAGCTGACTACAGAGGTCGTCCAGATTGTTTTTGATTTCTCAGCCAACTCGTGCTATCTAGGGAGTGATGGCTACAAGAAGTAGAGAATTAGCTGGGTTTACCAGTTCCGAGTTTGGGGAAGCGAGACTTCCTCTTCCGGAACCGATCCCAGAAGCCGTAGAGGCGGGTGTATTTACTGAGGCCATCCCTGGTACTGGAGCGCCGAACGAACCTCAGGTAAGAGCGATCACTGTAGAGTATGCCAGAGTACTGTATCGTTTGCTCCAAGATCTGGCGTACTTAACTGAATGTGCTTCGCAAGGCATCTCGCCAGATACTGGACGACCATTTCCCACGCAGCAAGAATATGTCGCCGCGTTCCAGGCAATGAATACCGAGGCCCACCGGCTTACCGACCACTATCGGTCGCTCATTGAAACCTATGCCTGCGGATTCGGGTACGAAGCCGCTGAAGCCCTGGATCAGAGCATGATGCAATTGGTTGATCGACCGATTAAAGTGCCGCTACCCAAGCGTGTGCCGATCCAGCAGAAGTAGCTGTTGTGACAGGTCACAGAATGTGAGATGAACCGTTAGTCGCTTGTAGGTTAATTGGGATCCTGTTTGTTTCGTTTATGCCTACGGAAATAGCCCTTCTCAGGGGATTTCTTACGGATAGGTGGTGTGGAATCCAATTTGTTATAAGGTCCCTCGGAATCATCACTATTCTGTTCCACGCTAACACCATCAAGGGCAGGAGGACTCTCTGAATTACTTTTCTTTCTGGCTTCCTTCTTGCTCCGCTCTTCTACATTTTTCAGCCGCGAATAATCCAAATAGTAGAGGTTGGCCTGGATGTTATCTGTATTGCTATAAACATAAGCCAAAAAAAACTCGGTAATTGTTGCTTGACGGTTTCGCAACTCCTCAGCAACACGAAATACTACGGCGAGACGTTGTCTGTCTCCTTTCTCAAAATCTAGCCACCACTTCCTGGCACTCCCTGTGGTATTGCACCAATCCAGTGATTTTTCCTTCATCTGGTCAACCGTGCTTCGGAGTTTGGCTTCACTCCATTCCCTGGTATCTGTGACTCTCGGAGTCAAGTTATTCGCTTTGTCGATACGTCCTATAGGAGAAGAGTCGCTACGCCCGATAGGCAATGTATCGGCGCCATCGACACGGATCCTTCCCAACTTGTCTCTACCCTTTGCTTCAGCGACAATCTTTCCCAGAGATTCAAATAAATAAGCGGGGGTCAGAAATGCTTGAAATGGAGGAACTCCCGGAAAGCTGAAGGTCACGGCGCCTCCCAGCTCAGGGTGTTCTGAAGGACGCATGATTTCGTGTGGAGCAAACAAGTCTCGACGGATCACTTTGATCGACTCTGATTCATTGACATTACTTGTATACTGCTCAAAACGATCGTGCATAAAAGACCTTTCCCGGTGCTCCACAGTCATCTTGCCAAAGAGATTTGAGGCATATTGAGCATCACTAAGCTCTAGTCCGGGGAAAAACAACTTGGAGCAGAAGCCTGCCAGAATTGGATTGGCTTCTGGGCCATATTCCATTTCAACTTGCGAGACCGTTTGAATGGAGGCAAGCACAGATACACCGCGTGACCGAACGACATTTATAAAGCGAGCAAAGTCTGGTATACGTCCCACTGCCGATGCAAATTCTTCAATAAGGACTGAGACCGCTACAGGTAGTTTGCCATCAGGAGCATTCTCTGCCATGCGAAACAGCTTAGACACGAGTTCGGTAAAAAAAGCATTGGTGAGTGGTTTGAGAGGTGTAGCGTCTGCTTCATTGACCCGAATCACTAAGACCGTGGGCTCACTGAGTACTCTCCCGAGATCAATCTCGTGGGAACTTGTAACTCGACAAATATTCTCATCACTCCAGAGCGAGAGCCTGTTTTGTAGATCAGTAAGCACTGTGTGAGCGTTGTGAGATCCGGTCTCCAGGAATTCGATTGAGGAATGAAGTGAAGCGTTGTTGGGGTAAGCCGCAGCCCAATGCTTCATCTGAGGGATAGAGGACTCCGCAATCTGTTGGGCACGCGCCAAAGTGAACAGTTCATGGGGATCTTCATGTAGAGCCCAGAGAATTCCAGTAAGGAATTTCACAGACGCCAGCAACCAAAACTCCGCCTCCTTAGGTTGAGATCTCGTCTCTACGGCGTAGCAGAGTCGAACCGCAAATCGACGTACTTCCGAAAAAGTGGTCAGCTCAGACAGAGGGTTCCAGGCATCGCTGCGTTCGGGCTGCTGAAAATCCAGGACATGCAATTTCTTACCCGGACGAAATTTGTCTGATAGGGCATAAACACAGGGAAGCAATTCACCGCCTTTACTGTCCAAAACAATAACTGTTTTACTAGGATCAGCAATATCACTACGCAAACACGGAATGATCGCCTTTGTCGTCTTGCCGCATCCTGTCGGTCCGACAATTAGCAGATGCCGGCATCTTAAATCTTCAGGGAGCTGGAGAGTATGGAAAGACTTTGCAACAAAATGTTGAACAGGGTCTTCAAACTCATCACTTCCCTTCGTTTCTACGATAGGAGCAACTCCATAGAAGTGAGTGGTAGAAGGAGCATGCTGCAACAATTCGGAAGGGACGAATAAAGGAAGAATATCCGCCCATGATGCAACGCGGGCACTTGGGCCATCAAGGTTGGCGGATGAGCGAAGTGGACGTGTAGGGATATCCACGTCCCGAGGATTAATCTTAACCATTGGTAAATCTTGCAAGTCAGAGTGCTTTCCTGCATGACTCTTGATAGCTGCCGTGGCAGTAGCTGATGAGAGTTGTGGGCTCTTGCGGAGACCTCCTTGGACATCGGGTTCACCATGATGAACTTGTGAATCTTTGACTCTAATGGGCAGAGGGCTTTCCAATAATATGGAATCGATGCTCATAGAATGATTGACAGTATCAGCTATGTGGGGGTCGAAAGATGTATCCGTGCCATCACTTTTAACTATTTCATCGAATGCAAAGGATGCTCCCAAAGCGTCAAGTTGAATGTCGAGAGAGGGATCACCCACTTCCGAGGGAAGTGATTTAAGGTCCGAGTAAGCGTCATTAACTTCCGTTAGGAATGTTTTGGCTAGCACACGAAATAGTGAAATTACTTCCTTGCCATCGATTTGCTTAGCAGGATCTTGGTTGCTTAAGAAGTCGGCGATCTCGTTCTCTGCGTCAAGTCTTGTGCAATGCATTCGAATTGCATGCAGCACACGACTATCACTATCGTAGGCTAGGTAAACCAAGCCCACTGCTGCGAGAAAGGCTTGTCTTTCTTTCTCCGCGGCTTCAAGCCAGGCTGGAGAATCGGGGTTGTCGAGTTCATCGGGAATATCAGTACTATGTTGGGAATCATTAAGTGAAGATGTTCTATGTTCACTCTCTGAAGTTTGAGCCATTTGATGTATTTCTTTCTTTCGCAAGCCATGTGTCGGCAAAAAGTACGATTTGTTCATAGTAACTCTCCAACTGGCATTTATAGTTGGGCGTCGAGATACTTTCTCAATCTCTTCAAATCCTGAAAATACCGATGTCTCTCGGTGTTTCTTGGTGAGCCTAATTCCTCCTCAATTTCTCGCCAGTTTTTTCCATCGAATATGTGCAACCTTATGCGGCGAGCACTTTGCTGATCTAATTGCTCTATTGCCTTATCTAGCAAGGCTATCTGCTCATCAAGGGAACAGAGCTCTTCTGCAGAAGGTAGTGGGGGAGGGCATTTCTCATTCAGTTTACTAAGCATCAATTGTTTCCCCTTCAACCGGCGAAAATAATCAGCTACGAGATTCCTGACGATAGAGTACAGAAAACTGCGTTTTTCTGCATTTGATCGTTTGAGGTCGAACTTAAGTGAAGCTCGCTGAAAAGTCTCTTGCAATATGTCTTCTGCTGCGTCTGCATGGTTTTTCCCCAGTTGTTTGCTGGCAAAAGCCATCAACTCTGGGCCAAGATTGCCAAAGAAAGACAAGAATGGGTCAGAAGAGTCCCCAAGCGTTGCAATGAATTGGTAGTAGGAATCTGAGCGGACAAATAAAGACTCTGCTTCGAGTTGGGATTCATCTTTGATATTGGGATTGAGTCTCTCCTCAGAGGAAGAGTTTTCGGGGCCCACGTTGGCTTCATCCGGATTAGACATTGCGCTGCCCCCGCGAAACATGAGTCAGTGCCCAGATTGCGTTTGACATCCAAGACACACAAGTAGTTACCCTCCCCCTTAGGTCATACGTTTCAATTGGTAAACAATTCAATGAAATCTTTGAAATGTTGATTACATTTTGCTAAGTAGTTTTTGATTTGAGTGAGTTTCGATCGAATCTTTAGTGAAGAGCATCAGCCACAATTAGCCACATTACCTATCTTGTCAATTTCGGATTCTAGTTCATCAAAAGGAAAACAAGCCAAGAGAGCTTCGACTTGAAAATCCAGAGGCAGGATTCCTAATACCGAGGGAGTAATTCTCCTTCTGAATCCTATGTCGTCCTTTCTTGAACATCGCTTCGGCTAGCGCACGCAACAATTTGATGGATTCCGCGTGATCGATCCTCCTTGCATTGAGCGACACGTCGATGCGAGTTTCCATTGGTTAGCCTGCATGTAGGGGAGTGTATTGCAAGACAGCTAGCCTACACGACATGGTCATCGCAAATAGAGATGTGGCATACACATTGGAGCTTCACAAGCATCGCTCACTGCTCTTACTCAGCAAGCGAAGTGAGCTAAGCTGCTTCGGTTATTGGTTATCCTTATGTTCTACCCAACGCTTCTTATCATCCTTGTGTTGCACTTTGCACTCGAGACTCGTTTTGACACAGCATTGTGCGAAATATGAACAAGCACATTGGTTAGGCATGCTTTGTGGGATTTTTTTTCGAATTCTAATGTAAGTGTTGCGTACTAATCACAACGGACATTCGATTGGTGAGAAGATCCAGTGACTCTAGGAGCTCAACTTGTTGAAGCAATTATGCATGGAAGGACCTGGTCAAGCACACTATGGCACCTGCGTACTGAGACAATCTCACCAAGAGCTTTAGATTCCTTTGATGCAAACAGCAACACCACTACAGCTGTTGAGTAGAGCATGTCGGCTATTGTTTGTTGTGGTAGTGTTGCTATCGAGTTTGCGGAGATGTATTTCCGGATTCTAATTGGCCAAGTGCTCTTATGGGATAAGCAGATCAGTGCCGGCGTGCTGGCAAAATAGTTTTGTACTTGCTTGAAGTAGTTGGAACTAACAGAACATGTGATACATCGCGAGCCGAGGGTCCATGGCTACCATCCATTTGAGCATTGTTGTATGGAAGGTGATTTTTAACAGATTAGGCCGCACTAGCGTCTTAACTATTAGGATAGAGTTCTCGTAGTCTGGATCGGGACCGGGCCGGACGGGTGTCACCGGGGCGCCCTTTGGCTGTCGAGCGGTCCCGATCCGACTGACGAGGGTGCTTATTGTCTTCAATATCGGAGTAGCGATATGGCAGAAAAATCAGGCATCGGCTGGACTCACCACACCGTTAACCCCTGGTGGGGATGTGAAAAGGTGGGCGAAGTATGCCGCCATTGCTACATCGAAGGAATCATGAAGCGAGCTGGTATCAAGCATCCGTTTGAAGGCCCACGTCGCACCAAGACCTGGAAAATGCCGCTGCTGTGGAATCGTAAGGCAGAAATGGACTCAGTTCGGCGACGGGTGTTTACCTGTTCGATGTCTGATTTCTTCCATACGGAGGCGGATCCGTGGCGCCCCGACATTTGGCAACTTGTCCGTCAATGCGAGGCTCTCGATTGGTTGATCCTGACCAAGCAATCCGAACGAATAACGGAGTGCCTACCAGGAGACTGGGGAGAGACCGGTTACCCGAATGTCTGGCTGGGGGTGACCTGTGGTCATTCCCGATCGTACCACCGCGTCGCTGACCTGCTACAAATTCCCGCAACAATCAAGTTTATCTCGGCTGAGCCGCTGCTCGGACGCTTGGATTTTCGCCACTACCTGCCTGGCATTGACTGGGTAATCACTGGCTGTGAGCAAGCAGCCAAAGGGACCCGTCGACCTATGGAGCTTGAGTGGGTTAGAGATATCTACCAGCAGTGTCTTGAAACAGGCACGGCACACTACTTCAAACAATACTATGCCAAGGAAAGGGGAATTCCACGTACTGATGGGGTGCTTGACGACAAGGTGTGCCAGAGATTTCCCAGACAGCTCGTCCAGGAGGTGTAAGCGATGCGACGTCGCACCAGACAACTGATCGATATTGCCAAAGAACTTCTTCTCGATACTTCATTCATGAAGGTAGAAGATTGCATTGCTGCGTGGCAAGAACGCACCAAGAGATCCAGAGCTCGCTATTACTATTATGTCAAGATTGCTCTAGCAGAGCTAGATGATGATGCGCGAAAGAGAGGTGATTCCTCTGCTGCCTAAAATCGAGACGAAACAAGACATTGCGTGACAGTTAGATTGACTTGGAGAAGTGGTCAGACAATAGTGTAAGAAGTTGTTGAGCTCGACACTCAACCCAAGCTTGAAAGTATTTAGAACCCGGCTGGCCTCTTGCCTTGTGTTTAGAAACACGCGGTGAGAAGTCAATCGGGTTTTTGCATTAATCAAATCTCCACTAAGTCACAACATTTCTCATAGATCCAACATGCCTAACAAAAAAAACATCTTGCGACGGCAGCTTCCCGAGGATTTTGAAGTGGGTGACTGCACCTCATTGCAACTCACCGTGCAAGGTTTTCTGGTAGTTACTGAAAAGAATGAAAATGGGGACTGGCCATTTACCCTGCAAGTGACTGCCGTCCACAGTGAGCGAACGGACAATTCATCATCAGAAAAGGCCCTGGCGCCTGTTAGAAAACTTACTCCCGTTCTCTGGTCAGTGCGAGGAGACGGAGAAGTTGAAATAGTAGTTGAAGTTGGTGCACGGCAACGCCTTCTGTCTCTGGGGTTGTCAGCTCGGCAGGGACTTCGCTCATGGCGGAGGGATAACGATGGCCACAGGAAAAGTTCTTCACGAAAAATCTGGCTACACCATCACCCTGGGGCAACCGGTGGTGAATGTTGCCGAGGGAATGAGCCAAAACTATCAGCATGAGACCAATGATGGCTACTTCCTTTAAGAGATGTTTGGTGAGTTTCCGGAGACTAAATAACTACCGGCTAAGGGCCGGTAGGTTTGGGAATTTCGTGAGCTACGGACTGAAGCCCTTCACTCATGAGTTGGTAACCTGAAAATTGTCATCGTCATCACTAGGCTCGGTGCCTTCCTGCTGGCGGATGTACTCCATTATCGTTTCATCAGTCACATTACCGCCAGATGCAACAAAGTAGCCACGTCCCCACAAGTGACATCCTCCATATTGTCTTTGCACATGCTTGAATTCCATCATCAACTTTCGAGAGGTCTTCCCCTTCATATATCGCATGATCTTGCTTGGCGACAGCTTGGGCGGGCAATTCAGCAGTACATGCACATGGTCCGCAGAAACGGCTCCCTGCAAAATCTCGATGTCGTACGTACGGCAGATTTCTCGGACCAGATCACGAGCTCGAGTCCCAACCGTACCTGTCAATATCGACCGACAGGATTTGGTTCCCCATACAAAGTGGTAATTGATATCGCAACGACTAGCAGAGCTGCGGCATAAGTTTTCCATACCTCCAATACAAGAACCTAAAGGTTTCGCCTGAAGGCGAGGGTCTTCGACCCTTCGTTGAGACAACAAAACATAACCCGATTTAGTCATTTTTTCGGATGCTAATGAATCAGAGCTTGCAAATAAGAAAAGCCGAAGTCCCTGGTGGAACCCCGGCCCGCCACGGTTGAAATGCGTGACTTAATTGACACTTAAATGCTAACGCTTTCGCCGTCGCTGTCCAGCCCACCCCGCGGCCTTCTGGTGCATCAATTCTGATGCCCATGTTTTCCATTTCCACCGGAGAATAACCACTTCGGTGAAGTCCCCCGCTACAAGTCTATCAAGAAGGAATGATGTGATGTTCGATCATGGAAATCGCGGCGACGCCAACGGCGAAGCCTCTGCTAAGTCAAATCCCACCCCTGGTGCCGATTCTACTGGTAGCCAAGATGGGGATCCCCAACGCTTCTGTACGACTGAGTCGACTGACAATTCGAGCGATTTAGCCACAAGTGGCTTAACCCGTCAGATCGGTCCCGTCACCTTGATTCTGATGGGAACTCTCTATTTCGTCCAACTGACCAGCAAAGTTCAAGCGCTGTGGAACGCTCTGATCTACGAAGAGTCGTTGGATGACGCAACGATCCGTGGTGCTGCTACAAATAGGAACGGGGAAGAGGGGCTTCGATCACTTGCATCGCAGGCCGAGCACAAAGTTTTCTCGTATGGTGTGTTGCAAACGGCCTTACGATATGCCCACAGTGCCATCAATCTCACGCGGCCTCTATACGAGTCTGCAATCCAAGCAGTCGCCATGGAGGAGCAAAAAGTTCAGGTTGCCGATGAGCACTCTTACAAAATCGAATCTTCGTGGAAGGATTTGGGGGCACTCCATAATGTGATTACGTTGATGACGATTGCTGGCTTGCTTCTCGGGTTGTATGTGCTCGGCCTCAATGAGACTCGCTCGCTGATGGGGTACTTGATTTATGGTTTCCCTCTCTTTTTTGAAGATACTCAGGCGGTGATTCCCTGGATGACAGCGCAACAGCTGGCATTCTCAACAACATTCATGCATGTGCTAGGCACGTTTCTGACGCTGGAATACTGCGAATTCTCCGTGCGATCACTTACCCAAGAGATTTTCAAAACACGGATCCGTAAGTGCATGGCGTTTCTGCTAATTGTTTCTCCTCTGTTACTTTCTTTTATCCTCGGCGCAGGCAAAATCTTGGGCGACCCCGAGATGGCCGATCGGCAACCATGGGTGTTTTACTCGCCGGATATGTTCGGTCTGATTTGGATTAATCTCTGCGGCACGAGCATGGGCCTCTTTGGTGGCTTCTATTTTCTCAAAGTGCAGACCCGGAAGCTACTCACATTCCATCGTGTCGAGTCACCTGGCCAAGCTCACAACCTGGCTGCGCTGGCAACCGCCCGTCTCTGTGCCGCTTCCTGCCTTGATGTTCTCACCCAAGCGAAACAAGTCGTCGACTCTGCGAAAGAGTCGGCGGAGAACATGGCTCTCGACGCTACCACGAGGTATTGGCTTGAGAAAGCAGATTTGGCAGCGCGTGAATCGCAGGCCTTTATCAAAGAGACTGCTCCACCTGGCAGCAGCTAGAGCGTGGGTTTCCAAGGCTTTCGTTGTTGATTGAATCTCCCATTCCCAGCCTCCACTTTTTAGTTTTTTCTATCACTTTCCTTTTACTTTGGAGTTTTTGCCATGCGATGCCAAATCGTTTCCCTCTGCCTGAGTTTGTTGTTCCTGTTCACGCCGACGTTCTCGGCTGGTGCCGAAAGTGAGGTGCTCGACCGAGAAAACCAGCCTCGCTTGGAATTGAAATCAACCAATCGCGAGTGGTTTGTGATTGTCAGTAGTGGCATTACGGAGAAGATGCGTACTCAAACAAAATATCAATTCTTCGATCTGCTCAAGACTACCGCTGGCGGCGATGTGGTGCATCTGCTCGAAGCGACTCCGGAGCATCGGCACCTCGCGACCGGCGTGATTCCGGACCGACCCAAGTCGTCACGACTAAGATCGCGAGAGTTAAGTCGTTTGTCGAGTACGATCACAAGCTTTTTTAAGCAGTCAAGCCGTGAGATCTTGGAATCCGATAGCAAACAACTCGACCTGTTTCGAGTGGGGACAACGGTCGATCAACTCCGCAAAACTGAATTTCCAGTTTGCGTGATCTGTGTAGGCACACCCATTTACCATGACGTGTCCCGCCACCAAGGCTTGTCGATGCTCGATGGTATCGTTCCGACCTTGGCCACCTTGCGAGCAGGCCCACTCTCGCACACCTCCGTCTTTTATCAGGGGGTCACGAAGCTCCCACCCCATACGCAAATCTCCATTCTTTCAGAACAAAAATGGGGTGTCGATTCGATCCATGAAGGAGAAGTTACCAAGTATCTTAGAACGTTCTATTGGTACCACGGCAACGCGATGCTGCAAAAAATTACCGACTCTCCTTCGGCTGCTTTTGATTTACAAAAACCGCAACCGGTGAAAGTCGGTACGAAATTCTACGAGTTACTCCCTGGGTACGATTCGAGGGACTCTCCAAGCGAGTTTGGCATTCGTCGGGCCACGGTGGATTCCATCCAGGAGGAAGACTCGGAGCATGGACCGCGCGTGGTAATTTTTGGGGGCACGATCGCCAAACCACCCGCCTTGGATGGCTCGAACGTAGACGTCAGCACGATCATCAAGCAATGCCTCCACTCCACGACCGAGACGGCGCTCTGTATGCGCTGGAAACCTGACCGTGATATCAGAGGGACTACCGATAACGACTGGTATCTCATCCATCCCCGCCATCGTGAGGTGCTGTGCTTCAAGAGAAAAAAGACACCTTTTGCTCTGTTGCATAACGACATGCTGATGGGGGCAACCACCGCCGAGGGAGGTTTTGCCAGCAATTGGGAAGTCGTGACGGTCAAGAACGAAGCCCTGCGCGAATTGGAAGTATGGATTAACACGTACCAGGGGGTTGGTTCCATCCCTTGCAATATCATGTTCGTCGGCAACGGTCAAAGAACTCCCCTCACGATCGATCTTCCGAATGCACAGGGGGATCGGGGTGCAAACTTCAAGCATCGCAACCACCATGCCTCGTGGCTAAGAGTCTCTTTGCCTCCCTCATGGCAAGCGGCGTCCACAGCTAGTCCTGCAAACGCCCCGACTTCTGCTGTCCCGAAATCTACTTCGACTTCGGCAATCAAGAGGGGACCAGTTGCACCGGGTCTCTTTACCATAATCGGACTCCCTTCCCTAGGTCGAGCGCTGAAGAATCCTGTCTCTCTGCTGGATGACATCTTAACGAGCACTAACTTCCTCATTCAGATTGCAAATAACTCCTTCCCCAAGTTGTCGACGACAGCATTCGGCGGTAGTGGACCTGCCCGCACAAGACCTCGAGCAACCAAACGTTCTCCGCCAGAGCTCTCCCAGAAAGCTGTCGTAATTAAGCCCCCAGCTTCGCCGCAGTCGAAATCGATCTTACCCGCCGTGCCGCCACCCACAGTGCCAGCAAGTTCGCGGCAGGCGGAATTGCCAAACTCCAACTCATTGCCTGTGCCAACAGCACCCTTGGCTGAAACCGTTGCCCGACGTTCGATTCTGGTGCGCAATCACGCGCTCAGACATCCTGCGGCGAACGAGCCAATCATGCCCCCCGTACCTAGAGCACCGATTGAAACTCTCCTGCCCGGGCAGTGCGACCCGGACGACTGGGATGCGATGGACTGGGGATGGATCGATTCTTACTGCTACTAAAGCACCAGACACCTACCCAAACCGGCTTCGCTTTGACAAGAAAGGGTTTGTATGTCTCCAGTAACCAAGTGTTATCCAGGGAAGCTCGTGATGTCCGTTGCGGTCTTCCTATTCGCCCTGCTCATGATTTTGTGGTCCCACTTCACAGCGGTGAGGACTCCCGAAGTTGACTCGATCCCCGTGATGCGCAAACCGAGTCTGTTTTACCACCTGGGAAAGCTGTTTGACCCCTTCACGGAGTCGGATCGCCAGCTGCATCGGGAGATGTGGCAGGACAGCTATGAAATCGATGCGTTTCTGGCGGACCCCTATCGGAGTGCTGGGGCGACTGGGAGTTATCCAGTCGCCGGAGCGGGCGTGAATTCTCACGCCGTCGGCAAGCTCAGCGATCAGGAATTGGGGATCTTCCGTGAACAGCTGGCTGTTCGCGCAGGCGACGGCTGGGAAGCCGCGCCGCCTGACATTCGGCGGAAGTATGAACGTCTGTTCGACATGCCGCCATATCCAGGATTGCCACGATGAAAGTCCAGCTTTTCGGGAAAGATTGGTCACTCTCCTGGCGGTCGTTGGGAACAGTTTTCTGGCTGTTCGTGTTCACCGGGTTGATTGCGGGAACTCTCCGGGCGTTGATTGAGCCTCACCTGCGGTATGTGGATCTCGATTGGAGACTCGAGCCGAATCTCCCTAGGGACACATCGACTATCTCACCGCTAGAGAATCTCGCTGCTGGGGAGGAACCGATCCAATCGCCGACGCAAACGGCTGATCCGCTCACCCAATTAATTCAAGGTGCCACCGGACCGGGTCAGGTCGTGCTCCCTAAAATAATTCCCCTTGCTCAGGAACTTGCCTTCTGTCGATTTTATCTAGGCCGGGACTTCACAACTTGTTTTTGTTCGGGTGAACCGTGGTTCCAGGTGGAGTGGGAGGATCGTGCTTACCGCTGCCGAGGCCAGTTCGTCGACCTCACGCAACCTCTCGGTGAATTCACCCACCTGAAACCGCTCGATATTCGCAGGAGTTTACAGGCGAGTGGATCCTTCCAAGGTGGGCCAGCCCCAGGCGTGGCGGGCTATGAGCAACTGAGCGAGGGAAGTTTTCGCTATGCCGTGGGAGAAATCACCAATCCGGTCAGCGGACTCAGTACGCTCTCTTATGCTCGAAAGGGGGATTGGCTGAGTTTTCCCAGCAAATTCGCCGCCCCTGCTGAGAATTCCCACGGACCTTGGTCCATGTACCAGTCTGCCCAACGCTTTCCATGGATAGGGATTGATTACGCCGCCAACTTGAAAGAAGGCACCCTCACGGCCGTGGCACTGACGCACGAGATCGACACCCAACAGTTTCCTCTCGCTTGGCAAGGGCCGCCATCTGCCACAACCTCCGAGTGGCTCGCCGGAGACGCCGCCGGGCGGTTAGCACCGGAGGGTTTCGTCGCGTCTTATACGAATTACCAACATGGATTAGTAGCAGCAGCCTTTCAGCTCCCACAAGATCGGTGCGTCTTGCTTTTGTATTCTGCTCATGCTGGCAACGTCTTGGCGGTCAATCCCCTCCCTTTCGGAGCGCAGGCGACAGCGGGAAGGTCGCTCAGCCGCTTGCAATTCTCACCCAACGGTTGGCTGTTAGCGGCGTACGACCAGGCTGGTGAGCTCTATTTCTTTCACACCAAAACTCTAAAGCTTTTGCGTCACTATCCCCAAACGGATGGTCGAGAGAATCGTCACAAGACGGTGCGCCTGGCGTTCAATTCACGGGGGGACCGCTTAATTGCCCCCAGTAAGGGGGGCGACTTGATCGAAGTCGATTTTTTCGCAAATCGCCTCCAACGCTTAGGCTGTAAATTTCCTGTGAGTGCCTTTGCGTACGCGACCAGTTATGACCAGGTCGATACCCTCATGACCGTATCGGCAGAGAGTGGTTGGCTGGTAAAATATCGACTCGATCAGGGGACGGCAGCCAGAGAAGCCAAGTTCCTGTTGGCAGGCCTTTACCCCAAGGCAAGGTATCTTAATTTCTCTGAGGATGGGTCTCAGCTTTGCGGGATCGTCAGTGAGGCGACGGGAGCCTGGCACGAACCCCCCACGGGCAAACCATTGCGAGAAACCGAGTCTCGTCTGCTCGTTTGGGATTTCTCAGGGCCTGACTGGTTGGATCCGGTGCCCCGCTCGCCTCAATTCTGGCCCCTCCAGAACGGCGGGTTCGTCTCTGGAAATTTTGTGCAACTGGTGACCGCAGCAGATGGTTTTCATGTCTGGGTCAACCACCCCGTGCGTGGCTTGATCGATATCCCCTCACGTGAGATTTCTCGCGACACCCTCAACCAGGCGATTCTGTTGAGTTCGGTGGTCCGACCGCTTGAACGTCCCAGGGGAGGGGATTCGCCATGAGAGCTGACTCCGACCACGCCTTGATGCTACTCACCAAAGCGGCCAACGCACTGGATGAAATTGAAGATTTGGGCGAAGTCGTCAAAATCCGTGACCACGCCGAAGCGTTGCGTTCCCTGGGGAAACGCTTCGAGTTAGCAGAAGAAATTGCCCTGCGCGCCAGCACGATCAAAGTCAAAGCGGAGCGAAGACTGGGGGAACTCTTGGCAAAGTTGCCGTTGCATCCAGGGGGGAAGCCTGCTGCAGCAACGACGTCAAACCGGTTGCAACATTCTACAGGTTTGAAGCTGTCTGATCTTGGCATCTCTCGGTCCGATTCCTCGCGTTGGCAGAAGATTGCCCAACTTCCCAAGGCCAAATTCAATGCGTTTGTTCATAGTGAGGTGGAAGCGAACCGACTGCCGACGACCAATGGCGTCTTACGCGAGGCCAAGCGTTATTTGGCAACGGAACGTGTCAAGTCGCTGCCCCAGCAAGAAGGGTATGTGACACAGTTAGCAGAGCTCATCGACGAGAAGCGTACGTTCACCACGATTTATGCGGACCCGCCGTGGCCTTACCGAAACCGCAGCTCTAACGGAGCGGCGAACAACCATTATCCCACCCTGTCAATGGACGACATTCTCGCCGAGCCGGTCAAGGAATTGGTAGGCCCCTCAGGTCATTTGCATTTATGGTGTCCCGCGAGCTTTCTCGAGGAAGGTTTGGCCGTGATCAAAGCATGGGGGTTTGTCTACAAGAGTTACTTCGTGTGGATCAAAGAAACCATCGGCACGGGAAACTACTACCGCCGTGCCGATGAACTGATGCTCTTTGGGAACCGCACCCTCAACAACGATCAAGAAATGTTGCTGCTGGGAACTCGCGGGGGTGAAGGGTTCTTGGATCATACCGTGCGGAGCTGGCAAAAATACCCACGTCGTGAACACAGCCGCAAACCAGACGAAGTGCGCGAGATGGTGGAAAAAGTCAGCCCGGGACCTTATCTGGAGTTGTATTCCCGGTCCCAACCCAAACGTGGCTGGACGCACTACGGCAATCAAATCGTCCGCAGCTAGCCAGCAAGACAATATGAATCGTGTCGAATTGCGAGAGACCTACCATGTTGCTCACCGTCAAACAGGTTCAACAGCGACTCAATGTCTCCCACGCATTGATCTATCGCCTGGTGCAGCAAGGCGAGCTTGCCAGTCACCGCATCGGCTCCTCCATCCGCATTTCGGAGGAGGATCTGCAAGCGTACCTGCAACGCGCCAAGACACACCCTCACCAGCCATACCCACCGAGCGTCAGCCAGGTCGCACTGAAGCATCTCCAGATCCCGAATTGATCCTCATGGAAAAACCGGACGAACGTCGGCGAGTCGAGAGAGGCGATAGGGATCGCATTTGCCAGCGGTCCGCAGAGCGAGAACCCTTGGTCCCGGCGAGCAAAGCGGGGGACCACTACCAGCGGAATGCGGATATCACGGCTGCTGGCCAGGCGATTGTCCAAGTGTTAGCGAGTGAAAAGACGCTGATGGAGGGAGAATCCTGGCCCGCGATGCGGCTGCCTGAGAAACGCACGCTGTTGAATCGGCTTTGTCAGCGGATTGCGAATCAGACCGAGCAACCTCCCCTGCGCGGGGAAATCGGCCCCACGGGCAGATCCAATTCGTACCTGCAATACGGTGGGCCACAAGTCGTGGGGAGAATTTCAGTCGCCTTGAGCAAGAGCCGCGAAGACTTTGGCTCGGAGATCGCACGACTCCATGTGTTTCACTACCAGCAATCCAAACTCCAAGATCCAGCCTATGCCGACAGTCAGGAAGGCCTCGAAGTCTCGAGGGCTGCGTCGGTGGGGGGCAATCTGGGTGACAAAAGAACGTACCTTCTCACCGTGCAAGCGACGCGGATCGGTGGCGATGCCGCACGGGCCATCGCTACGGGTAAACTGATCAAGGCCCCAGTTGCTCCAGCAAAGACGCCTCCAGAACAGCCTGCTAAGAAACGGAGCACCCACCAAGTCCTTCCGCAAAAGAGCATGGAGGACCGCCGTCTTGACATGGTCAACGTCCTCTTTGGTGATCCGCGTATCACCGACCTGAAGCGCTGGGACTCGATGAAACACAAAACTTCTGAGAAGTGGCAACTTTTTGCGGACCTCAACGCAAAGCTCGCCGCGGTGCAAGATCGTGATCCACTCCCTGCCATCCTGGGCAGGCGCAAGACGGCCCTTTACGGCGACCAAGGACATCGTGTCGCGCAGATGGATTATGCGGATACCGCAGATCGTCTCCGCTTCATCACCGCCATCGGTCAACTCAATCTACGACAGTTTCAAGAGCTGGGGAGGGAAGAGCCCGAGCGGTATACCGAGTTAGTGACCCATGCCAAGATCAAGGTCCTGAAGGAGACGGGCGACTTGGAGACGCACGACCTGGGGATGGTCAACTACCGTGAAACCCAATGGAATCAACTCGCTCGGGAGCGCCTTGGCACCACGAGAATCGATGTGGTAACGTCAGAAACATCACTTTTAGCGAGGGAAATTCATAGGGCTTATGGAGAACTCACCAACATCGAAGCCGATCGTCGGCACCAGAAAATACAGCAACTGGAGCAGGCTCGCCAGAGCGCACCATCTTCATCGACCTGAAGAATGCCGACATCTCAAGTTCTACCGGCAGCCGGGGGAGACACTCACCCTGTGGGCTCGTCGAGGTGACTGCGGTTGGGAACGCCTAGTGGTCCGATATGCAGAGGTTCTCACCTACTATCTGAGCGGAGTGCAACTCGAGTTGGTCATGAACCAAGGGGGCATCTTGATCGCAGGCTTCAATATGCCTTCACTCCAATTACTTCTCGAGAAACGTGTGCTACGTTCCCTGCGAGTCGTGGTCGGCGGCGAAATGGCCCAGCTCCAGGATCCAGTTTACAAACAATTCGATCCTCACATCATCACTCACTGCATCGTCCCTCTAGAAATTCTCTTCACGGCCGAAGGGAGTCTGTTTGCAGTTCCTGAGACCACGCTTGATTACGCGGTGCTGAACTAACCCTCCATACAAAGTTCATCGGGCCAGTTGATTTTTCTGACGAGAGTGGTAGCGGCAACTTGGTCCGGGTCAATAAAATCTTCCCCGGCAGTGGTGGGTTGCTCGATCACCCGCACCACTTGCTCTTGGTGGAGGGCTTCGTAGAGTGGCCGGAGCCGGTCCCCCTGGATCCGAATCGCATGTTCTCCCAGGGAAACATAGATCGCATGCTTGTAATGGCGCACCAGGGACAGACGCCCATAGGCTACGGACAAGCTTTGTCCATCTCGTTTTTCAAAACTGATGCGTAAGTTCCGTGAATCACTCGTTTCATAAGCGCCGGTCGTTTGTTTCTCCGACCCCAAGAATCGCTCAAAGACCTGGCTCCCGTGGTTGGGCTTTACGTTTTCGTGCATCGTCGATCTCCCGTGGTAAAGTGGACTGCTGCTCGGCAACGTGCCCTAGATCAGCAGCATTTTTGAATCGCTCGGTTTTCTGTATCTCCTCAGCTAGCTTCTGTTTGTCGTCGGTGAAGATGGTCGCTTCCTGTTTGGCTCGGGAGACGGAGACATAGAATTGTTCGGCGTTGTTGGCCAGGGAACCAGCCTGTTGGGCAATCAATACTTTCTTGGTGGTTTTGCCTTGAGCTGCGTGGCTTGTTTTCACGTAGGCATGATCCCAATGGCCGTAGTCGTGCCTCACCACCCAATCGTTCATCAAGACAATATCCTCCCCGTCAAAACCTTTCACCTCATATTCGCTCCCACTGCGCAGCGCATGCGTTTGGTTTTTGGTTTTACCTTGATGGGTAATGCAAATCGGATCGCCGCGGGCCAGCTTCCTTTCGACCTCGGCATAGACATCGAAACGATCCCCCTGGTCGAGATTCAAGGCACGCGGAGGTTGGCCAGGACGATGCATCCACACATTGCCCCGCGCATCGACACGCTTCACGACGGCTCGGCTGCCGGCCTGGAATCCGTGCATGTTCTGATAGAAGCAGACGACCCGACCTGGTTGGTAAGAACAGGGCAGCTTGCGCTCGGCTTCGGTAAGTTCCACCGATTGCAGACACGCAAAGGTCCGTTCGGTGCCGGATAACCAGCGGGCCTCCCAGAGTTCGGCGCGAATGGCTTCAGTCAGCCTTTCTTTCTCTTGGTGCGTGGGGGAGATGGCCAGCGGTCGAGCATGGATCGAGCTCTGGTTGCCTACCACGGAGCGGCGGAATTCTGCGGCAATCTGCTGATAGGCCTGCTTGGGCTCCAGCTCCTTCACCCAGCCAAGTCGATCGAGGTCGGCGTAGGCACGACTCAATTTCCCCTGGCTGAGGTGATGCACAATCTGCTGGTACTCCCCTTGCTGGCGACGGATCTCGGTGAGTTCCACCGGAGCGATGCCATGGTCCCTGAGCAGCTTGAGCGGACTGCCACGCAAGACCGACGAATGTTGCGTTTCGTCTCCTGTTAAGATCAGGCGGGTGTTTTGCTGCTGGGCCAGTTCAAAGATCTGGCCCATCGTTCGCGTCCCCACCAGCCCGATTTCATCGATCCAGAGCGTGCCATTTTTGAGCTGGGGATGTTGCTGAGTATGAATGAGCAGGCGTTGAATGGTTTGAGCCTGCGGGAACCCCTCTTTTTTGAGCATTTCCGCGGCATCGATGGAAGGAGCGGTCACCAACACTTTTCCTCCTTGGGACTGCTCGATTTCCTGAACCACCTGTTGCATGAGAAACGTTTTACCGCTCCCAGCCACACCACGTAGCACCGAGACTTGATCTTCTGAGGCGAGAATCGCGCGGGCTGCCAGCTGCTGGGAGGGTGAAAGTCTCGTCAGCGAAAAGTGTTCCCCCAGCGAGAAGGGACCATACTTCTCCACCCCCTGACGAGCAAACTCAACGAGTCGTTGTTCTTCAACCAACAGCTCCTTGGTCGTCAGATAGTCGATGCCGTCGATCTGTTTCTTGATATAATCCAGCTTCCCCAGCTGCTCGACGAGCTGCTCTCGGGTGGCCATCCCCTGAGAATGCTTCAGCGCCGTGGCCAGGAGCGCTTTTTCTCGCACGACCGAATCTCGCTCAAAACTATGCTCACGAGCAAACGCAATCGCCTCCTTGGCGTGCTGCTCGCCATGCCTTGCCATCCACGTCTTGCTGCGAGGCGCGCTTTTGGCACGAGCGATGACTTCGAGCTGCGCTGGCGTTAAGCGACTGCGCCAGAGAGGTCGCAAGTCCTGCAGGGTTAGCGATTGGGCTTTCTTCTCGCGCGTCCTGGCGCCTATTTCCGCTTTGCGTGCTGCCGCGGTGATCCCCTGTGCTTGAGCGATCGCTTCGATGTCACGGGTGCGCCGTGAGAAGCTCGCGATCATGGGGTCAGTGACGTGGGCCAGCTCAAATGATTTCCCCCCCTGGGAGGTCCGGGTTCGATATCCGGCTTCTTCCATATTTTGCCGCAGTCGACTGTGGAACAACGCCTCATAGTACGCTCCTTCGCGTTTGACATTCCCAAGCTGGATCGCTTTGCAGTGGTTCTCTATGGCGTCATGCGTGACATTAAAGGTGAAGACATGGGAGTGGATGTGCATGTCGGGAACCCCCCCCACGGGCCTGGCTGTCAGGTGGGTAAATTTGGACCACAGCAAATTGCCCGTCGTCCGGTCGTAGTTCGCCCCCCCCTTTCTCACCCGAGTTTGGACGTCCGCTTCCAGCTGACCCATGGCATAATCGACCGCCTCCTCAAAACCTGCCAAAATCTCCGGATCTTGCGCGATGCCATACTGCAAGGAAAGGCTCTTGGGGGGATGATAGTTGATGTCGTACCCCACGCGTCGATTGCTAAGGGTTTTCGGAGTCAGCGGTTTGCCTGTGACCGGGTGGCGGTTCTCACAGAGCTGGAAGAACTCTTTTTGTGCGACGGCACCTGCTAAACCCAGCGCAGCGGCGAGCTTGCCTCCCCAGACTCCTGCCAGTTCCTGTCCTTCCAGGTAATAATCCCCCCGGTCGAGGCTCTCGGTAAAGTAGTCCTTGGCGCGTTGGATTCCGGCGGCGGGTGTGATGCGTAGCATGGTGTGGGGCTGGGATTGGTGAGGCGTGAAACGCTGGTCGGTTGTGGGCGAAGCCCATCAACGGGGAGACGTCTGAGGCTTTTTTGAGTTGGTGAATCGATTATAGAAAGTCCCATTTCACAAAATGGATGCGCACGCCGTTGTGGAGAGTCACAAAATGGTGATGACTGTCTTGCGACCAGATCGATAGCACTTGTGAGAATTGGAAGCTCAACGGATAGAGCAAGTGTAAGTCAGCGCTGCGATCACAAGAGATCAACTGCGTAGAGAGTCAGCGGACCAACATGGAGCATGGGAAAATAATGGGAATGGCTATTCTGATGGGAAGCACAAGCCTTGCCTATATAGTGTTTATACCCTATACTCTACAAGAGAGCCAGGCAATGAAGCTTGGCAGGATATTTTGCAGAGGACTATGGAAAACGAAGAAAAATATGAAGGGTGGGAAAATCGTGAAACCTGGCTGGTAAATCTTCATTTGGAAAACGAAGCGTCAAGCTATCGCTACTGGCGAGAGCAAGCCGAGCAAAGTCGTAGCTCCGCAGCGAAAACGGACCAGGTACATGCTAAGATCTGGACGGAAGCTCAAGCCGCTCTCTTTACGCTGGCCGATCAAATGCGGGAACAGGTGACCGAGGCGATTGCCGTCGAGAGTCCCTCTCTTGTTGGTGATCTGATCGCTACGGCGTTGAGCCGTGTGGAGTGGCGAGAGATTGCCGAGCATTGGCTGGAGAAGGATGCGACATGACGCTGAAGCGACTTGGTGACTCACCGCCACGGAGCCTGGCAGAGCCTCTCCGAAGCTCGGTCTCTGCCAGCGCCCTGAGCGTGAATCGGATAGCTAAACTAAGCAACGTGGATCAATCGACCCTCAATAAATTTATGAACGGCATTCGGGCCAATCTGCGGCTCGATGTGGCCGACCGTCTCTTTCGACGACTTGGCCTGAGGGTTCTCCACAAAAAACAAGTGCCACAGAAGTAGCTCCTTTGTAATTCCCTAACGAAAGGTCCAACCATGAAAAGGCTCTTAGCAGACTGGCTCAAGGAGCCGGTTTATCACTTGTCGCGACACAACTGCCTCACGGTCGGTGACTGTGTGGAGGGCATTTCGATCATCGGAGCCACGGGTAGTGGCAAAACCAGTAGCAGCGGGCGCGCGATCGCCGTCCAAATGCTCAGAAAAGGTTTCGGGGGCTTGGTGCTCACGGCGAAGGCGGATGACCTCGATACCTGGCTTGGCTACTTTCGCGAAGCGGCCCGCGATCCTCAGTTTGATCCCGACTACCAGGGCGACCCTGCGCACTATGATCCCCTCCAGAGCGGCAAACTGGTCGTGGTGGGCACCAAGACCCTCTATAAGTTCAACCCCATCGATTACGAGTTTCGTCTCGCGGTCGATGATGCGGCGGCAACGGCTAGCTCCCGGCTGGTCAGTTTATTCATGTCTGCTTTAGGGTCTGGGGATGGGCGAGGTGCCGGCACGGACCCTTTTTGGGCAGACGCCTTGAGAGAGTTGATTGCTCACGCCGTCGACCTGGCGCTGTTCGCGCAAGCGACGGTTTCAACGCAGGGGAAACTGTTGCTGCCGACCACGCCCCCTTCACTGCAACAACTGCAAGACATCATTCGCAGTGGTCCTCAGTCTCCCGAGGAAGCGCGCAGTCAGCGCTGGCAAGATTCCGACGCGCTCTGCCCCTGTTTTTTACGCGCTGCCTACCAGAATTTCTCGGCCGCCCAAGCCGGCCACGTTCCACGACAAGAGGAGCTGTTGGGAGATCTCCAGGATACCTTTCAATTTTGGCTTAAAGGCTTTCCTGGCTTGGCTGAGCGCACCCGATCGGTGGTGGTTTCTTCGTTCACTGCCAAGGCCAGCGGGTTGTTACGCGCCCCCCTGCGATCGCTGCTTTGCAGCGAAGGGGAGGAGGCTTGCCATCCCGACGCAACCCCTGCAGCGACGTTTCATGGACAAGTCGTCTTGATCAACCTCCCCGTGAAGAGCTTTGGGGAGGTGGGAGCATTCGCACAGAAGCTCATCAAGACGGTGTGGCAACATGCGACCGAATCGAATCTGCGTCGAGTGGACCAGCCGTGCTATCCTGTCTTTTTGTGGGCGGACGAAGCGCAGCATTTCCTCACCCCCGAGGACGTCCTGTACCAATGCACCGCACGTTCCAAACTCGCTTCGACCGTTTATCTCAGTCAAAACCTGCCCAATTACCATGCCCAACTCGGGTTGCATAGCAGCTCGGCGACAGATGCTCTGCTGGGAAGCTTGAACGTCAAGATCTTCCACTGCAACGGAGAGCCGACGACCAACGAGTGGGCTGAACGGATTTTCGGCACCGAAGAAAGCGAAGAACCACAAAAAACGGAAACGGATTCTCACATGGGAAACTCTGGCGGTTCGACGTCACGCACCAAAGTCTGGCGACGGATTCCCTATGTCCCTGCGTACTTGTTTTCAGAATTGCATCGTGGGGGTCGACCGATGGGTCGGAGTGAAGCGTATCTCTTCATGGCTGGCAAATCGTGGAAGAGCTGTCGCAGATGCGATGAACAGCTAACACACAAGGTCGTTACCCAAGTCATGTCCGGCCGGGGCGTCAAACATCTCTTTTTGCAGTATGGCGATCGCCAGCACTGCCAACCAGGGAAAGAGGATTGCTGTGCGGTTTGCGTTTCCCAGACACCCTAGGGATGTCGAGCAACGATGGTCCCCCCTGAGTTCCACCTTGGCCTGGAGCAGGTATCAATGCTTGGCAAGGGAAGTCTTGCGCACCTGCACCTCGGTGCTCTGGTTAGCCGCCTTGGTGTACTATCTCAAGTTTTCGCTCCGGTTAGCAGAGGGTCCGATTCTCTATTCGGCTTACCTGGTGCTAGGGAGCGCCTGCCTGTTGATGTTCCCGTACTTGTGGGTGGCCTACCGCTGCTTGATCGGAGTTGGCGGGCACCGTGTCGGTCCCCTCGCCATGCTGCTGGGGGGTCACAGTCGGTGGCGAAAAGATTGGGTCGAGCAAGTGGCCGAGCCGAACGAACGCTTGGCAGAGCTCGTGCATGTCACTTCGGGAGAACTGCAGCGGATCGACACGAACATGAAACAACAGCGTTTGCGAGGGGAGGAGTTAGCCATCGCCACCGCTGAGCGAATGAAACTCCTCTTCCAACTGGATGAAGCAATTCCCAGTCAGTGGCGTCACGAGGCGATGTTTGTGGGCAAACCTCATGATGATCGTACCCAAGCGTTTGCCAGCGATCAGATTGAGCGGGATGTTCGTCTCTGCTTGGCCAGCGTGGTCCTCCAGGTATTTACCGTCTTTGATCATGTCCTGGCTTATCGAACCGGGTCGACGAGTCTGGTCCTGCTGTTGGATCGGAGATTCACAGGACATGAAACCAAAGTCCGTGCTGCCATTTCGTTGGACAAGCTGGGAGGGAGCTATCAATGGTGTTTTGAAATCTTTTCGGCCTACTTTTTTCTGCCAGGCTTTGTCAATAGCCAGGCCGGATTGATCCCTGCCGAAGGAGATTTGGAAAACGTCAAACAGGATCTCTTGGGGAGTCCCTGGTCTGCGCCTTTTCGGGTGGGCATCTTCTCACTGCTGAACCCTCTGAATCTGTTTCGCGTCTTGAATCTCGTTTTTCAAGGCTTAGGATGTCGTGAGGAAGCGGCCGCACGGCATTCCTCGCTCCCTTATTTCCGTAACAATTATCTGGGTTCCGGAGATTTCACCGACCTCTGCTTGATCAACAAGATGCGATCGACGGCCATGGCTCAGGGTGAGCACTACCACGGCAATAAGATCGCAGTCCCTACCGAGCGTATGGAACAGGCAACCGAGCAGCTCACCCTCACGCTTCAGCAGGAAATCCAGAAAGCAATCCGAGACACCTTGGAGATGGCAGCCCACCTCAATGCGGTCTAGAAGAGCATGTGCGGCTCATCGATTTTTTCCACCTTAAACGTCGTTGCCATCTGCCGCACCAAGACGATCCAAGACGCTCCAACCATCCGAAAAGAGCGACCGCTTGAACCTTTCCAGGGCCGCTGGAGAATAATCGCCATTCTCGCGCTGAGACCTTGGTATCCCTAGCCGTTCACTCGCCAGTGAATCCGATCCGATGGCAGCCAAAAAGAGTGGGCAGTTACTTCACCGGAGAAGCTCCCTTGGCAGGAATCCCACCCCGCTGGTACGCGAAGGACCAAGCCACCTGCCCCCGTTCAGGCTCGCCATCTTTTCTGGTCGGAGGACTCCCAGAGGGGAACGGCAGACTGCAGTGACACGAAAGTCAAGCGTCGGCTGGCATACCTAGCCGGTCGGATTCCGCCTGCCGTTTCATCGCTCAACGGCGTCACGGGAGTTTGTAAGGAATCCGCCGGGCGTGCTGTCTCGGCGTTTGTGAGAGAAAAATCCTGACCTGGAAAGCCAGTTCACCACGCATGGCAGGGCCTGGTCGAAGCAGACCCGGGCTGGCTCAACCTTGCTGATTGGGGTGACTTGGCAGATTACTCGCTCGTTGCGCTCTGGGTTCTCTTGCACTCCCTTAGTGGTCATTCTGCCAGCAGAAGTAACACTTATTCGCTTTATTCTGTATTTGAGAATTGTCAGTCCAGAGTGTCGCTCAGCAGAGACGATACGCTTCAAGAGCAGTCTCATTCGGTCGTAAGCAATGCGAGTGGACATCATGCTAGTTGAGAGATTGCAGTGTGTTGGAGATTTCAGCGGCGAAAGTCTGCCTCGTTCGAACGAGAAAAGTTTTTGCCGAGCAATTCTGGCCATGAATGGTAACTATGAAGACCAAAGCTATTCGATGGATGGTTGTCGCAATTTGGACGACTGGTTTCATGCTGTCGCCCTTTGTCCAGGCAGAAGGGATCCCTCTACGAACACTCGATATCTCCTTGCAAACTGGCGGGGTGTTGTCGGGAAAAGTGGTCACAGCGGCAGGCAACGTGCAACCAGGTCTCCCTGTGGTGGTACGGGCAGGCGGAGAGGAGCTCGCCACGACCAAGACCGATCCGTCGGGAAATTTTCAAGTCGCTGGACTCAAGGGGGGAGTCGTTGAAGTTGCTGCCGCTGGCACCCAAGGCAACTGCCGACTCTGGGCCCCAGGAACGGCCCCGCCAGCTGCACAGCCAGGCTTGTTGGTAGTTTCGCAGGATCAGGTCGTGCGTGGCCAGAACTGTGGTTCCCGAGTGGGTTGCGGGACGGGAGTTTTCGGTGGCCAAGGCGGCGGTGTGTTGGGCTTCATGCTTGATCATCCGCTGGTTACCGCCGGTGTGATCGGTACAGCGATTGCCATACCGCTAGCACTGGATGACAACGATTCGCCAGCAACTCCGTAATGGAGAAACAGACGAGCATTTGGCGAGAAATGAAGACTTGAACAGAGAGGTTTCGACCTGTTGACTCGGCGGGGTTTCCCTTCTCGCCATGGGGGCAAATCACTGAGATTTACCCCATCTAGCTGCGGTGGCAGTCCGTTTCTTACGACATGATTGACCAGGCAGTGAGACGAGTCCCATGGCTGGTCGGCCAGCTCCGGCGAACTAGGGGTAGCAAGGGATTGTGACCGATATCATTCATTGGTTTCAAATCCTTGCCGAGGAAAGTCTCCTGGGTTGGCGCTTCGATGTTCATCGCTCAACCACAATTCCTGGTCGCTATCGATGGTCGAGAGCGTAGGATTGACAGGGAGCAACTTGCAAGCTCGTGGTGTCACTCGCGTGACGAGCCACAGCGGATTGCTGGCTCAACTCCTGGTGGAAACTCGGACGGGAATCCGCCTCGGTGCTGCCCCTAGCTGGGTCTGCTCCGGGCAGCGAAATCGCTCGATCTTGTGGGCAACTCGGGCGGGCGTCTGCTCAGGGTTTTCCGTGATTGACTTGGCCCTGTCGCGCGAGGCGCACAAAGGGTTGTGAGGGAGGCGATAGGGAGACGAAACGAGGGCGCGACCGGCAGTCACGGTTATGGGAGTCATGCGGCGCGGCGTACGCTGGGCTGTGATTCGGTCGGAGGCAGCACGGGGATTACTTCGGCCAAGGCCTGGAGGACGATTTCGTTGGGTTCGTCGAGGATCTCACTGAGTTGGCGGATGTCGTTCAGAACTGCGATCAATTGACGTGGCCGACCGACGGCGGTCATGATCTTGTCGTGACCGGTGGGAAGGTGCTGTTCATCGGCACCATAAAGTTCTTCATAGAGTTTCTCGCCTGGGCGGAGGCCAGTCACTACAATTTCGATGTCTTCGTCGACGCGTAGTCCCGAAAGGCGAATCATGTCGCGGGCCAGATCCATGATGCGGACCGGTTCCCCCATGTCGAGCACAAAGATTTCGCCCCCGCGCCCCATCGCGCCCGCTTGGATCACCAATTGGGCCGCTTCGGGAATCAACATGAAATAGCGAATCATGTCGGGATGGGTGACCGTGACGGGTCCCCCACGGGCAATCTGTTCGCGGAAGATGGGGACCACGCTGCCGGCCGAGTCGAGCACGTTCCCGAAGCGAACGGTGACCAACCGGCAGGGAGACGTGTCGGCCTTGGCTTCGATATATTGTTCGGCCAATCGCTTGCAGGAACCCATCACGCTGGTGGGATTGACTGCCTTGTCGGTGGAGATCATGACCAGACTTTCTGCCTTGAATTCTTCGGCAAGGTCGACCATGTTCTTTGTGGCCAGCACGATGTTCTTGATTGCTTCCCCCGCGTGTGCTTCCATGAGAGGGACATGCTTGTAGGCAGCGGCATGAAAGACAATCTGGGGACGATACTTTTCGAACACCGAATGCATTCGCCCTGCATCCGTCAAATCGGCCATGGCCACTTCGACCGCTAGATGGGGAGCCAGTTGCCCGAGTTCGCGTTCGAGGAAGAACTGACCCGTCTCCGAGCGGTCGACAATCACGATCTTTGCTGGAGCGAGCTCTACCAGTTGTCGGCATATCTCTGAGCCAATACTTCCGGCACTACCCGACACCAGAACGACCTTGCCAGTGAGCCAGTCGCGAATTGGCATCTCATCGAGTTGCACCGAAGGACGCTGCAGCAGGTCGGCAATGGCAACCGAGCGCGGATTGACGTCGACCGTCTCGCCAACCAATTGCTCATAACTAGGGAGTACCTTGACGCGAAAATTCTCGCGGCTTGCTAGTTCGACCAGTCGACGCACATCCTTGCCTGGAAGCGTTCCGCTCGTGATGAGGACCTCTTGAATGTGATGTTGGAGAACAAGCGTGGGAAGGTTTGTTTGGGTTCCAAGCACGGGAACTCCAGCGATTCGTCGCCCCCAGTACTCGGTCCGATCGTCCAAGAAGCCGACGACGCGGTACGGCATCGTTGGATTGGATCGCAGTGAGCGTAACAGCGCTTCGCCAGCATCATTGGCACCAATGATTAGTGCAGGGCAACCATTTTGCTCCGAAAGTCGATGCCAATAGCCGTCGCGGACCAAACGCGGAGCAATCCGAACAGCGGCAAGCAGCAAAATCGTCGTTCCCCAGTCGAGCACCACGACGCTTCGCGGGATGACGACCTCGGTAAACAACATGGCATCAACCAGCAGGATGGCAACCGAGCTTATCGTGACCGAGCGGACCAAGGAGAGCATGTCCTGAAACGTCACATAGCGCGCACAATGCAGATGAATCCGAGCATGGAGAAGCGTTGCGACTTTCACCAGCATCACCCAGAGAACGCTGTAGGCAAACGTAAACTGGGCCGATTCAGGAAGCGCTCCATCGAATCGTACGAGAAATGCTAGATAGTAGGCTGCCAAACAGGGCACTGCGAGCAGCGCTGTGACAACGAGCAGTTTCTTCATTTTTTCAAGTTGCATGGTAAGATCAACGAATCAAAGTTGGAGTGGAGCGGGCCAATTGCAGCAGTCTGCTGCGAGTGGCGTTTTTAAGTCACGGCGGACCGCAGAATGGTTGGGGAGGTGTTGGTTGCACCATTGCAGATGCGGTTCGGCGGCAGGGAATTGCTGAATCGCTAGAAGCGACTTGCCCAAGGCATCGCGGATGTCCTGGGTGGCAAAATCATCAAGCCGATTGCTGACTTCTGCATACTTTCCGCTGAGGGATAAGGCTGCCATCGCCAAGACCATCAGGGTACCGCCCACGGTCCAATGATGGAAGTTGAGTAACCCGGCGCGAGCGTAAATGGTGGTTGCCACCCCAAGGACAGTCGCCATCGCCAGGAGCCCTCCCCGAGAGAGAAAAGCCAGAATTGTGCAAGCGACTGGCACGATGGCCGCGGCGAGCAGCCAAGCAAAGAACGAAGAAGCGATCTGGTGGGACTGCCAACGCCGTTTGGATTGATGGGAATTCGAGTGGCCTAAGGATGGCTGTTGCTTCTGGGGTTGACTAGCGACCATCACCCAGGTCAGCAGCTTACAAGTTCGGGTCGATAGCGTAGATAGCCACTCGGCAGGAAATGGCACCAGCTGTAAGACAACCACCAGCATTGCCGCGAGGGGCACGATCCAAGCGGGAAAGGAAGTCCAGGGGACGTTGCCTGAGAGCAGTTGTCGAGCGAACCAGGCGAGGGTGGTTAGGACGCAGAGAGCGACGATGACCAATCGCCCCAGAGGATTTCTTCCGCCATACATATACGGTGCGACAAAGATGATGGTCCCCAATCCCAGGTCAACAGTCTGCATGAGCGCAGCGGAAATCGACGATTCGCAGTCCACTACTCGCGAAGTTCGAGACTGCGTGCGGGTTTGAGGTGATTTCCCTATCGACATCATATCCTTGTTCTCAAAGCGTCTTGGCTCAAGCCGCCCTACGAGGTCGGATCGGTTCCGTGGGGCCTTGTTTGCGGCGCGGAGTCCTACTCCGCTTGGTCGCTGGATCCGGGATCGATTCTTGAGGTTCGTCGGCGTCGGAGACTTCCTCTTCGAACGCTTCCTCGTCGTTTCCATAGTCGGATCCATAGTCGGATCCATAGCCGTATCCATACCCATAGCCTCCGTAGCCGTAGGATTGCGATTCGTCGGACAAGGCATTGGCGACGACACCCAACACATTGCATCCCACGGATTGGAAGCTCTCAAAGGCCCGAATCACGCTGCGGCGATGATTCTTTTCGGGACGCACGACCAAGATCGCTCCATCGACTAATTGGCCGACGACCTGGGCGTCGCTCACCGCCAGCACTGGCGGGCAATCCACAATCACCCGGTCATACTGGGAGTCGGCCCACGCCAGCAGTTCCACAAATTCGTGGCTGCTTAATAGTTCGGCTGGGTTAGGACGCCGCAAACCAACCGGCAGGACATCGAGTCCTGGCACTTCGGTTGCTACCACCATGCTGGGCGCGGATTCAGCAGGGGAGAGCCCGCTGGTCAGCACGTCAGCCAGGCCTGGCCGACCTCTGAGTTGGAGTAGGGAGGTAAAGCCAGGCTTGCGTAGATCCGCGTCGATCACCAAGGTGCGTTTGCCTGCCTGCGCCATGGCGACTGAGAGGTTCACTGAGATGGTTGTCTTGCCGTCGCCCGGTTCCGAGCTGGAAATCAGCAGCCGCCCGCAAGCGACTCCCGAGAGAGAAATTGCTGTCCGCAGGGTGCGGAAGGCCTCGGTCTCTACCGCATGCGGAAGCGTATGGGTATGGACGGTCTCCATTCCCTCTCCGGGGAGCGGAGTCAAGTTGCGAACCATGGCCAGCACGGGAACCCCCAATTGTGCCGTCAACTCTTCCGGTGAAGAGAAACGGTCGTCGAGCACATCTTGAACATAGACGATGACCGCCCCAACAGCCGTTCCACTCGCCAGACAGAAAAACACCAAGAATCGAATCTGAGGCGAAACAGGCACGCGATCGGGGACCGGCTCGCGTACGACAGTCGCTTGAATCGGCGCTTGCATCTGCCGCATATTGACAGTCGAAATCTTTTCAAACAGCAGATCGTATTGGGCTTCAAGTCGTGTCACTTCACGCTCCAACATGCGGAGCTGCACCAGGTCTCCACTATGCTTGGCAGCTTCCTGGCGAGCCTCTTCGAACGAGGCGGACATCTGTTGCTCTTTCTGCCAGGCTTGCTGAACCGATTGTTCCAACATCCGCTTCACCACCGGGCCGAGGTGACTCTCGGCCATGCCATTCGAGGGATTCCCTAAATTGGCGCGATAATCTCGCACATACTGCTGAGAGTTGGCGATCCTGTTTTGGAGATCCAGGATGCGAGGATGGTTGGGACCATAAAACTTCGACAGCGAGCTCAGCTCAGCTTGCGACGCGAGTATCTGTTTCTGTTGCTCCTCGATCACATTCAAATCTTCGGAACTTAGCCCTAGCGAAGAGAGCATCATTTGCCGACCAACGGACTCTTCCATCGCGACAAGATATTGATGGATGTTCTCGCCGCGATCCAAGGCACCTTCCACAGACAGCAGTGTCGCCTGCAGTTCCAGGCGCCTCTGCTGTTCGTCCATCAAGGCGTCGTTCAGTCGCAGGGCACGTTGAATGGTTGGTTCGACCGCACTGTCGTCCTGACTGACCGCCAGGTGGCCTACCGCTTGGCTAAAGGATTGAAGCTCGTTTTGCTTCTCGGTGAGTTTGGCTTCCAACTCGGCACCCTTCTGCAGAAGACTGTGGAGAGCATCGACGGCCGTCCCTCGATCCTTCTCCTGGACAAATTGCAGGTAGGAATGGATGATCGCTCGGACGACCGCAGCCGCGGCATCGGGACTCTTGGAGCGAAAAGAGACATTGATGAAATTGGTTTTTCGAGTGACTCGGGCGCTGAGATTCTCTGAGAGTTTCTCGACCCACTTGTGAGTCGGCTCTCCCACCAAATCGATACGGTGTTTGGGGGGCAGCCGCTTGATCGCGTTTTGCAGTACGATGGGCGAAGCAATCAGTTTCTGATGGGTGGCCATCGTGTCTTCGGAACTCTCATGATCGCCAACGGTGGCTAGCTGATCTTGTTTTTGCTGGATAATCAAGAGTTCTGCTGTGGAAGCGTATTTTCTGGTGGCAAGCAGGTAGTAAGTCATGCCGAGCAACCCGCTGATCACGACCGAGGTGATCACCACTTGTTTACGACGGCGAACCAGGCTCAGAAACCTCGCGATGGCCGATACCGCATCGACCGCTGGCATGAACGCGTCTTCCCTCAGGTTGTGTTTGCAATCCGTATTCGTCATATTTCGCACGAGAGTTATGTGTAAGAGAAAGGCGTTTCTCAGAAGAAGGAGCTGCCGGAGACACCGATCGTGAGGTTCATGAAGCGGCTAAACGCCTCGTAAACGGCAGTCTGCGGAGTTTGCTCGATGCTAATCAAATCCCCTTCAGCCAACAGCAGGTTTTCTGCGCCATCCTGCTTGGCTTTTTGCATACTCGCGAGGATAACCACAGGTTTGGGCTCACCTGCGACTTGGCGGATGACATACACTTTATCGGCCATCAGAGAACTTGATCCGCCAGCAAGCGCAATTGCGTCGAGAAGTCGCAAGTCTTCCGAGGTTGGCAGTTCGAATTGTCCTGGCTCCTTCACGAGACCGCCGACATGAATGCTGCGTTTCTTGCGGGCCTTGACCATCACGACATCGCGGTCCTCCAGATGAAACTCATCCGGCGAGTAGTGGTTGGGCAAACTGGCCAGATCGATTCGCTGGGCTATGTGCTCCCCCGGAGGTTCTGACCAAGCGATCGCTTGAGCGGGGGGGGGACCCACGGGAAAGAGATCCGTAGAGGCGGACCATTTTACTCCTCGGTCTTCTGTCTCTGCGGAGGGCGGTGCGGTCGTGTGGTCTGCCAAGCGGGTGTACGCATTCGACTTGGCGACGTGTTGCCTGATAATCTCCACTTCGGTGCCGGCTTCGTCGGTCAAGCCTCCTGCCAGCGCCAAGGCACTCACCACGTCGCTAGAATTCCGGGGCACTTCATGCAGGCCTGGCTTCGCCACGGCACCGAGCACCGTGATGTGATTAACGGCCTTTTTCTTGATCTCGACGGTGATATTCGGCTGAACAAAAATTCCCCGGTCGATAGCAGCTTGGGCAATTCGCTCGCTGGCAACCGCCGGATCGAGATTCTTCACCGCAACCGGACCGATCGGTGACAAGTCAACGGTGCCTTCTCTGGAAACGCGAGCAACCCTAGGCAGAGGCTTCTCTTGATTACGACCACTCAGGACCGTGACTTCCAGCATGTCGTCTGGGCCGATGAGCGAGTTGCCATAGCCCGCCCCCGTCAAGCGAGCCATGTTCCCTGTTACATCGCCAGGACAAGTCTTTGCGCGGTATTGATTTGGTAGGGAGGTAGCTCGATACTGCGCCGTCCGACAACCTGTGAGACTGATTCCCAGCAGGAGAAAGACGACCCCCTTCGCATACCAGCGCGCAGCCCCCTCGATAGTCAACAGCGGGCCTTGGGATGGAAGTTCAGCGAGGAGCATCGAGTTGCTCTGGGGGTCGTGCGGATGGATTTCTCTAGGAGATTCACTTGAGAAGCAGTCGTATTACTGGGGTCAGCCTCCCATGAGAGGATCGGCAACGTGTTTGCGGTATCGAAGTTCGCGGGTAGTCACTCTCACAAAGAGACTTTTGGGACCCCATCGAGTGGATGGAATACTGAATATGTCATCAGATGGCAAGTCTGCCTCACAAGAAGCGAGGCACTCCAGGAGGGATCGCGACAAGACTGCTAGCACAGAGTGCGCCTGATTATCTGGGGTTTTCTCCAGGAAACGAGCGGCTGCTCAAACGCAAATCGACCGTGTCCCTTGATGCTGGTCTCCCTGCTGGGAGGAGATTGGAGCATGCATGGTCAAGGGGAATCAGCGAAACCCAAGTCGCTTCCTGATCGAGAGATCGCGAGGAATTGCTGCTCTGGTGGTAGCACGACCATGGGAGTTGACTTGATCGAGAAACTCGATTCGCGTACGCTCCGCAACTCAGCGTACGGTACTTTCCTCGGAACCGTTGTTTTGTTCGCCAGAAATCTGGTTATTCGTAGCCTGAGTGAACAAGAAACCCTCCTTCTCTCGGCTTGAGTTGACTTCCCATGACGTCGATACTCGGTTCAATTTATTGGCTGTTGTTAACCCTGGCTGCGCTCTGCGTTGTCTCGGTTGTTTGTGGCCGGACGAGGGCACTGAGAGAGTGCAAATGGTTTCTTCAGCTGGCGGCACTGATTTGGATGTTGACCCCTTTAGCCAAGGTCCTTTGGATCGACAGCATCATCGAACCTGCCGATTCGATCTTGCATGAAGAAATCGCTCGCACGGTTGCCGATCTTCTGCATTCAGGCGATTATGCAGAAGCCCTTAGCTATTTTGCGATCGGCAATCCCGCCTATCAATTCTTCTTAGGCGTTTTCTATACCCTCACGGGAGCTCCCGAATTCGTCACATGCGCAGTGAACTCATTTCTCGCCTACTGGGGAGTCCTCGCCTTACTGGAGATCTATTGTCTGATTTCAAAGTGTCGTACTGCTCCACACCAGATGGTTTATTTTTACATGTTGTTGCCATCCGCCTTGGTATGGACCTCGGCCAATCTGAAAGAGGGGCCTGTGTTCTGGGGGATTTCCATGCTGCTCTACCGGTTAGCCTGGGATCGGAGAACAGCTGGCAGGCTGCGACGTGGGTTCCCTCTGCTGGGATTTGCCGTGGTAGCCGTGCTCCGGCCTCATATTGCTCTGCTGTGGTGTCTTGCGATCTTTGGGATCGGGGTCTTAAGAACCAGGAGTATGGGTGCCGCAGTGGTCGCACTGACGGGACTGATCGTCGGATGTGTCTTAGTTCAACAATTGAGGCCGGAACTGATTGCTTCGGTCTCCAGTGATGGTGTCAATGACTCACTTGATTCTCGCTACGAGACACTAACAAGCAGCGAAAAGTACGCAAGTCGTCATTTCACCGCCGTGAGTCCCACTCCGGTCCTTACCGGGCTGTCACTGATCATGTTCCGGCCATGGCCTACAGAAGTCTTATCCCTCGCTGAGTTATTTGCAGGATTGGAGGTGTGGTGCCTCGCTTCCTTTGGAGCCTACAACTGGTGTCGCACGCGCCATCGGCTACGCTGTTTACTGGATTGGGATATGGTGGCAATGCTCTTGGTGCTTGTCTTATTTGGTTTCTTTTTCACGTACATGTACAACATGGGGCTTGTGGTGAGACAGCGGATCATGGTATTTCCCGCATTGCTCTACGTCTACGCAAAACCACTCTTGGACTCGAAAAGCAAGGTCGTGAATCTACGAATTCCGCTGGGAAGAAGATTTGCTGGTTCTGGCTATCATCGTCAACCGAGAAGCTCATCTCGATATGCTCCAAGGCGGCTAGGGGATGTTTTCATATCACGACCGTAGTTCGCAAGATTTCCGAAATGAATGTCCACATAACGAGTCGACCGACAACGTCCCCACTCGCAGGCTCGGCGAGGGCAGGATGGCAATGAATAGCAGAGCGTGGACCCTTCCTGTCTTCTTCACTGCACTCGCTTCGCTGGCACAAAAGATATCGCTGTGGGGCGTCGTTTTTCTCCTGGCCAAATTATCCTCGCCGGAAGTTGTTGGCCAGTATGCATGGGCCATGGCGGTTGCGCTGCCGATAACCAGGCTCGCCAGTCTGCAGTTGCCTCAATTGATCCTCACGCAGGTGCATCAATCCTTCCGACTCGGAAGCTACTTTGCGGCACACGCCATGGCGCACGTGGTCGCAATGGGACTGCTGGGGATGGTCCTGCTGCTGTCAAATGCTAGTTTCCAAACCGTTGGCCTTGTTCTTGCTGTCACCTGCCTGAGAGCCGCCGAGGGACTTAGTGAGTTGACCAATGCAGTTCAACTCAAACATCACCGCGTCGTACAGGCGGCAGCTCTCGCGATCCTGCGAGGCATCCTGGGCCTTGTGGTCATGGCTACCGTTCAAATTGCTTTTGGAAGCTTACTTATTTCTATAGCCAGTCTCACCGTCGCATGGCTAGTTTTCGCCTGCTGCATTGATGCGCCTGCGGCCCACCGAGCGGCCGCAACAACTCTCCTGGATGGTGGTCGGCTTGCTTCGTTTGCTGATCTCACTCAATTGGTCTTTTCGTCCATTCCCTTAGGGGGCTGTGCGCTGCTGGCAGTGCTTTTCGCTTGCTTGCCACGCTATTTGTTAGGCATATGGCATGACGCCTATTCCTTGGGAATCTTTGAAGCGCTGGTGGCCATCAGTGCTCCGGCCGAGATTCTTGCTCAGGCTATCAGCCGGGTAACCGCCCCGCGTTTTGCGGCCGCACTTGATGATCGAGACCGCCAGACGATCACACATCTCTACGTTACGGTCGGGGTGGTCAATTTGACTCTGGCAGTGAGTGGAACTCTGTTGGTTCTCTTCTTCGGACCAGCGTTGCTGCGCATCGCCTATTCCGCTGATTATGCAGCGTATTCCAACCTGCTCGCTGTGCTCATGCTCGCACGCGGTGTGGCATTTCTGTGCAACTACGACCTGCTCTTCCTTTGCATGTCACAGTACCGACGCCTGGCGTTCTCCTGGTTATTGCCCAGCATGGTCTTAATTGCGACTTCGCTGATTACCGTTCCCGAGTATGGTCTCTCTGGCGTCATCGTGGCTGTACTTATGGGAAACTCGGTTCGCTGTGGTTTCATCCATACATCACTACGTCGATCCCTCAGGAGCGACCGCTATGCTTCGGCTGTCCCCTTCCAGGCTTACGTCGATGGGCGAGAGCGCGACGGGGTGGGCCCTCCCAGCCCACGAGAGGCTGCTGCTTAAGGGGGGGCTCAAAGCTGTCTTGCCGTGCGTTTGCCCGTTGGCTACACTCTCGCCGGATCAAGGGGACCTTGAGTCGGTTCGAAGTACGGACAGGTCGCCCGCGATGCCCGCAAATCACGGGAAAGGACGTCCCCATGCGACAGGGCGGGAACAACCAACGCCGCCGGCTAGCCTACCAGCGCTGGTCACCGGTGCTGCAAGCAGGGGTTGTCGCTCTGCGCGTCTGCCCTCGATTCCTTTGCAACGCTCTGTTATCGCTGGTGCGTCATCTCCCGACGACGGTCGGCATGGCACTGCGGTATATGCTGGTAGCGCGGCTCTGCCACAAATGTGGCTCCTGCGTCGCCATCTTCGAAGGCGTGTATCTGCACAACCTTTCTCAGATCACCCTCGGTGACAATGTCTCCATCCACCCGATGTGCTACATCGAGGGGGCAGGGGGACTGGAAATTGGTTGCGACGTATCGATTGCCCATGGCGTCTCCATTTTGACAACCGAACACGATTTTGCTCAACCAGGCATCGCAACGCGCGATGCGCCCATCCGGTTTGGTAGCGTTGTCGTCGAAAGCGACGTGTGGTTAGGCTGCGGTGTCCGCGTGTTGGCCGGAGCGACAATTCAGCGGGGGGCCGTCGTGGGCGCCGGCGCGGTTGTCAAGCAATCGGTTCCAGCGCACTCCGTGGCCGTGGGAGTACCCGCCCGCGTTGTCCGAAGTTCTACGAAACCGTCGCCAGCCTGTACCCATCGTGCTGCCTAACGAAAGCGATCGCTTGAATGCCAAAATCAATCACCCAAGCAAAGACCGAATCATGGCTGAATTTCAACCGCCACCTTGCGCAACTCCAGCGAACTCATGCTGCGCGAGCCGTGCGGCTAATGGTCGTGGTCACGAGCGGGCAGTCAGCCGATTTACTCAGGGGACAGTTGTCATTCCTCCGCTCCAAGGGTTTTGACATCACGCTGGTTTCCGCACCTCATCCAAGTCTCTTGGCCGCGGCCACCAGAGAGAACATCAACATCGTGCCACTCTCGATGAGCCGTGAGATTCGGCCGCTGCAGGATTTGATTTCTTTGTTTCGGCTGTGGCGTCTCATGCGGGCTATCCGTCCTGAGGTGGTCAATGCCAGTACCCCAAAGGCGGGACTCCTGGGTATGATGGCTGCCTTTCTCGCGCACGTGCCAATGAGAGTTTACACGTTGAGGGGCTTACGCTTGGAGACGACGATTGGTTTAAAAAAGCGAATCCTGGCCTTCACCGAACGCATCGCGTCGGCGTGTGCTCACCGAGTCATTTGCGTGAGTCGCAGTCTAGCCGAAGAATATCAAGCGCGTGGCCTTGTTGATCGAAATAAGTTGGTTGTTCTCGCTGCGGGATCGTCCAATGGTGTCAATGCCAAGGCATTCCAACACACGCCTGCCAGGGAGGCGCAATCCAGGGCGTTGCTCGACCAGTTTGGAATAGCACCTGGGGAGCCTGTCATTGGCTTCGTTGGTCGGCTCACTCGTGACAAAGGGACCGCGGACCTCGTGCAGGCATTTCAGAAGCTGACGGACCGTTTTCCCAAAGTTTGGCTGTTGCTTGTCGGTGAGGTGGAGCAGGGGGATGCTCTCGATGAGGCCACCTTAAACTGGATTCGCACGCATCCGCGCATCCTCTGTGCTGGCTTTATCAGGGACGTGGCGCCCTACTACCATATCATGAACGTACTAGCATTTCCCTCCTATCGCGAAGGATTTCCGAACGCAGTGCTTGAGGCGCAAGCGTCGGGGATCCCGGTCGTCGGTTACCGAGCAACGGGTGTCGTGGATGCGGTTTCCGATGCTACCACTGGACGCCTGGTTCCTGTCGGCGCCGTGAACGAAATGGTCGAGGCTCTCAGTGAGTATCTTAGCTGCCCCGAACTCGCGGTGAGCCATGGAGACCACGGGAGGCAGCGCGTTGAGCACGATTTTTCGAACGAGCGTGTCTGGAATGCTCTGCTGAGAGAGTACCGGCAACTGCTCCGTGTGGCTGGGATTGATAGCAACTTGCCCGAGGATCTCCAGCAGACCGAATCAAGGGCTGCATGAAGGTATCAGAATTGGACGAAAGCGAAATGGGCTCCTCCAAGCGGCATGGAAAGCGAGTTGTGGAATATCTTGCGCGGAGACATGAGTTTGGTCGGTCCCCGGCCGTTATTCATGGAATATCTGCCACTGTACCCTGTTGAGCAAGCTCGACGACACGAAGTGCGACCAGGACTCACGGGATGGGCGCAAGGAGAGGTGCGAAACGCGACAACATGGACTGAGCGATTCCGACAAGATGGATGGTACTTAGAACAGGTGTCGTTGCGACTCGATCTCGATATCCTGCTGCGAACAGTGATTCCCGTAATCACCCGTCGTGGCATTGCCGCGACGGACCACGTTACCATGCCCCGTTGTGACGAAACATTATCTCTGGGTGAAACGCATGACCAAGCAGCCTGAGGAAATCTTCGTGATCGGAGGGGGCGGTCACGGCAAAGTCGCTGTCCGCGCCGCCCAGGCCGCTGGCAAGCGCGTCGCGGCGATCTTTGACGACGATCCGGGTAAGTGGAACTGCGTTCTCTACGGCGTTCCTGTCATGGGTCCCCTGGATGCTCTCCGCCGACGAAATGTGCTACCGACCCTCGTAGCGATTGGCGACAACAACCGTCGACTTGCCCTCGTGGAGAAGTGGAACTTGCCCTGGACCTCCGTGGTGCATCCTGCCGCATTTGTCGACGACTCCGCCCAGATCGGCGCAGGTGTGCTAATACTCCCAGGCGCTGTCGTCCATACCGACGCTGTCGTCGGCGATCACACGATTGTCAACAGCAATGCGACAATCGAGCACGACTGTCAGATCGGTCCGGGTGCCCATATTAGCTGCAGTGCGTGTCTTACAGGCGGAGTGCAAGTGGGCTGCGGTGTGATGATCGGTGCGGGTGCAATCGTACTTCCTGGGGTTCTCATGAGTGATTTTGCAGTTGTTGGTGCTGGCTCCGTTGTCACGCGAAACGTCCCTGCTGCCACCACGGTCGCAGGGGTGCCTGCACGAAATTTGAATCCGAGGAAGCGAAGTGACGCCTAAGGGCAACCCAGGCAGAGAATCTCTCTTTCGCCGCCTCACATAACACTGCGGGAGCGCGAGTTGCTACTGGAGGCGTTTGATTCCAATTGAATCGCCCCACTGGGGTCGCATGTCGATGACTTTCAACGCGAATTTGCTGAAAAACGAGGCGTGTCCCATGCGGTAGCGTTTTCGCGTGGCACAGCGGCGCTGCTTCTGGCGCTATTGGCCGCCGGCGTCGGCCCCGGCGATGTGGTCATAACGTCGACTCTGACATTCGCCGTCGCTGTCAACGCCATCCGCTACGTCGGAGCGGAGCCTGTCTTTATCGATCGCGAGCGCCGAAATTGGAATAGGGACCCCTTAATTGCTCGAAGACGAGCTGCGCGAGGCCGCTCCACGCCAGCCCAAGGCAGTCCTGGTGGTCGACGTGTGCGGCCAATCCGCCGACTAGGACCCGATGCTCGAAATATGCCGTCGCTATGGCGTGACAACTATTGAAGACGCGGCAGAGGCTCTCGGCGCGACCTTCCGCGGCCGGCCTGCCGGCACGCTGGCCGACATCGGCTGTTTTTCATGCAACGGAAACAAGATTATGACGACCCGTGGTGGTGGCATGCTTGTCACGGAGAACGCAGAGTGGGCAAAGTGCGTCCGGGATTTCGCAACGCAAGCGCGTGATCACGCCCTGCACGACGAGCATTCTCAAGGTGCAGACAACTTTCGACTCGGCAATCTGTTGGCAAAGGTCGGCCGAGGGGAGCTGGCGGTGTGAGACGACCGCGTGGCAAGGTGGCGAGCCAACTTTGACGATGACCACCGCGTGCTGGCCGACTTGCCAGGCATCGAATTCATGTCAGAGGCATCTTTCGGACGCTCGACGCGTTGGCTGACCTGTCTGTTCAGTGATTCAAAGATCCACGACGTCTCTCCGACAGACGTTTGCGCCGCCGTGGTCTGTGTTTGCCCAGCGGGTCAAGCTTGTGCCACCGAGACTTGCAGCGAAATGGGGCAGGACACCATTCCATTTTTTCTAGAGAAGTCACTTCCCAAGGGGCGTAATGGTTGGTGCTAGTTCCATTGTCCGACGAGATTAAAGATGTAATCGACGGCTTGCACATCCGCTGTATTGACACCGCCGTTGATCATATTCGCAGTGATTTGCTCAAACCCGCGCGTCTCATTGTTGTATCCTTGGCCAGACAAGTACGCACCCCAAGCCCTCGCTACGATCGAATCGTTGCCCGCTGAGTCGTACAGGTCCGCCTGGTCATTTCCTCCAGCCGTAGCTTGTGCGATGGTGCGCTCAAAGCCCCAAGCAACATTGTTGTAGCCAGCGCCGTACATCTGGACTCGGTCGGACCATGCCGCATAGATGTCGTCGCCGGTCGAATCGTAGAAGGAAGCCAAGTCATACCCGCCGGCCGTGGCTTGCACGGTCGAGCGATCGAATCCCCACACCACATTATAGTAACCCTCGCCATACATCGTGACATTGTTCCACTTCGCCACATACGTATCGTCGCCGGCAGAATCGTAGAACGAAGCCACGTCATACCCGCCGGCCGTGGCCTGCACGGTCGAGCGATCGAATCCCCACACCACATTGTAGTAACCCTCGCCGTACATGGTGACATTGGTTGACTTCGCTACATACACATCGTCGCCGGCAGAATCGTAGAACGAAGCCACGTCATACCCGCCGGCCGTGGCCTGCACGGTCGAGCGATCGAATCCCCACACCACATTGTAGTAACCCTCGCCGTACATGGTGACATTGGTTGACTTCGCCACATACACATCGTCGCCGGCCGAATCGTAGAAGGAAGCCACGTCATAGCCGCCAGCCGTGGCCTGCACGGACGAGCGATCGAATCCCCACACCACATGGTAGTAACCCTCGCCGTACATGGTGACATTGGTTGACTTCGCTACATACACATCGTCGCCGGCCGAATCGTAGAAGGAAGCCACGTCATACCCACCGGCCGTTGCCTGAACGGTTGATCGATCGAAGCCCCAAGCTGTGTTGTTGTAGCCCGTGCCGTACATTTGGACGCGGTCAGGCCATGCCACATAGACATCGTCGCCGGCCGAATCGTAGAACGAAGCCACGTCATACCCACCGGCCGTTGCATGGACCTTCACTTCCTTAAAGTTTTTCACCGTGTGGTCAAAGGAACTGCCGAACAGTCGTCCAGAATCGGGACGTGCTACTAGGGTATCGTCTCCGGCGGAGTCGTACAGATTCGCCACATCAGCGCCGCCACCGCTATTGACAACGACGTTTTCGATAGACTGAGCCGAAGCTTCAAAACCTGTACCGACGAGACTCGTATTTCCTACCCTCAGCGTGGCCGTCTCAACCCCACTCGTGCCTGTCATCACAATCGCGTCTGCACCGGCACCGCCGTCGAAATGAACATTCGTTACCGCAATCGCAGCAAATTCGTGGGTCACTCCGTTGACGGTTATCTGATGCGTACCCCCCGCCGTAAAAGCAAACGTATCATCACCGGCGGTTCCTGTTACGTTTACCGTGGTACCTATGACCGAAACCAGGTTGCTCAATCGGTAGTCGACATCGTCGTTCGTGCCCTGGACGCACACATAAAATTCCTCACCCGCAGATGCATAGACATCCACCCGCGAGGTGCCGCCGGCGGCATTCCCGGAGCTCACCATCTGCATATTTGCGTCGTAGAGCATCAGATTGACTTGCCCACCTTGCGCAGCGAAGACACTTTCTACCGTCAAATAGCCAGCCTGACTGGCCTGCACGCGATACCAGCTTTCGCCATCCACAGTCAAATCGCTCAGTTGCGCGTAGGAAATGGTTCCCCAGTCGACATAGGAAAAACTGCTTTCCAGCGTGGCTGCTAGGTTGTAATAACCCAAGCCTCCACTGGAAGAGAACCCGACCGTGTAGTTCTGCCCAGCGACCACATCGAAGGAGAAAGATTCGTTTTGGTTGCCACTGACCGTGCCGGTACTTCCAGAAACCGACCAGGCTGCTGCCAGCTCGTGGGTCATGTTGTCGGCTTCAAACGTGACCGTCCCGTCGCTACTGGCAGTGAATTTGAAGTAATCAATATCATTGAGCGTGCCGATCACGCCGTTTTGGCTCACGGTGCTCGTGAGATTTCCTAGATTGAACGCAGTGGCCAGGGTGGAGCCGTAGTCATCGGTGGGCATCAAGGCACTGATGGCTGCTTCGAGGTTGATGCGTTTGAAAGTAAGATTCGTCGCTGCGTCCAGAAACTCCGTCGCCGTGTCTCGCATGTGCGTGTAGATCGTATCTTGGGAGATCTCCGCGTAGCCGACGAACTCCATGGCCTGGCGAATCAAGACGCTCGCTCCGGCAATGTAGGGGGAAGCCATACTGGTCCCCGAATAATAAGCGTAATCATCGTCGATCCCGTTATTATCTCCTCGATAATCGGGGACTGTGCTACGAATAGAAGAGCCGGGAGCAGCGATCGCGCTGGTGTGTCGTTGGCTGTAGCCGGCGAGTTCTCCGTTATCCTTGACCGACATCACCGGCACCACGTTGGGGCTGGAGGCAGGATTGCCCAGCCCCGGGGTCTTGTAGCTGGCATAGTCATTGCCTGCAGAAACGGAAATGAAAATCCCATCTGCTTTCAACTGAGCAAATTCATCGTCCAACGAAGTCGTTAAGAAAGAACTCGAGTTGTAACCAGGGATGCCGAGCGAAAGATTGACTGCCGTGATGGGGTTCTCGAAGTCATTGCGGTGTTGGTGAACCCATTGCAGAGCACTTTCAACCCAACTCATGTACCCGGCACCCGAGTCATCAAAGACTCTCAGGGCGACAAGATCGACCCCTGATGCTACGCCACGATCGCTACCTGCATCACCGCCGACGATTCCGGCGACGTGCGTTCCATGGGAACCACTGGGGCCGTCGTCATGCGGGTCGCTATCGTTTTCAGTGAAATCATAGCCTCCTACGACCCGATAGTTCGCTCCTAGTCCTCCTCCTAGGGCAAAGTGATTATAGGCAATACCGCTGTCGATGATCGCGACGGTTTGTCCTTTGCCGGTGAAGCCATAATCGGCCAACACCTCATTGAGTCCTGTCGTGTTGTGGGCACTGGAAAGGGTTTGTTCTATCTGGTCTAGCTGCTCGTCGAGCGTGAGCGTTTCGCTCGGGTCGATCCAAAAGTCCGGTTCCGATGCCAGGTGATGTTCGATCGGCATCGCTTCTTCGGCGAAGTCATGATGAACCATGGATTCGTCGAACGAGTGGTGGACAATTCCATTCTCTAAGAAACCACTGAGCGGGTCGGCCGACATGACACGACGGTCTTCCAGAATTTCGAAGCCGCCTTTCCAGTCGAATTGCTTCTTTTGGGACTTGCGCATTGGTGGGTGCCTCGTCGGCAACTCGTCAGGTCTGCAGTCCATCAATCAACGTACGGAGCGTGATTGCGAACGCAAGCAAAAGAGTTGTATGCCAGCTTGATTGAACCGGTGTTGCGGTCGCCGAGGAGAAACGACCAAGTAAGGAAAAGCAGTGAAAAGCACGTGTGAGCCAATGGCAATCACACTAGAAGCCTAGTTCACAAAGTCCAGGCTCTGGAAAAACTTTTCCCACTCAAGGCAGTTCAGCCAGCCGACCGGTTCAATTCCGAGGTTCCTTCCGCAGAGCGTGTTGCTGGCCATCCACCTAGCCGCGCAAGCAAGCTGTTTTTGGGCAACATCGTGTTGCTCCCTTGCATCACCCATGAGGTAGTACGTAGCCCAAACGAAACCGTTCGGGGGGGCATCGTCGACCGACTCTCCGAGTCGAGTTTTCCCGACTCAGAGTGTCGCGCCAGCTTCCGCTGCTGCCCCCGCAGGGCTCTCAGGAGTACGAAGGTAGAAATATCCCCCGGATTGCTTGCGATGTCCAGCAGTGAATTTGTCCCCACGTGAAATCCTAGGGAACAGCACGACAACAACTCGACACGGTCGGCTGCCGAGAGACCGAGTCGCTATGCCGAGACGATTGAGTCGCCCCTCGCTCTGTGAGAATTTTCGGAGGCAACTCAACCGAGTATCAGAGTACCGCTTCAGCGAAGTATTGCACTTCTGGAAGGGAACGCACCCGAGTTTTCCCGGAAAAACTCGATTTGCTGCGGGATCGACTGCGTCGAGTCTCGCTGCTCTTGTGGGGTGGCTTTGCTCTCTTGTTGGCTGGGGAGGCACGTTCACCAGCCCGCGATCGTTCCAGTCATTCCTAGGTGACTCTCTGGTTCCGTGCCGCCCTGACAGCTGTGCTGGCATTGCTAGCACAGCGGCTGTGGACTGGAGGCGAGTTGGTCTTCAAGCATCACCGCCTCACAGAGTTTCTCATTTTTGTTGCACCGGCCTGGTGCTTTCTCTGATTGAATTCCGATCAGCCCATTCAATCTGCAGAACTCCAAGATGGTTATTCCCAGTTTCCCAAGATCAGCGGTGTTTAGCAGTTGTTGATTTTCAGCTACGGAGTATTCATTCCCACTCAACCACTACCGGCTTGAGCTGGTGGTGGTTGAGTACCGTAACAATTAGTTGGGTTCCGGAGATTTCACCGACCTCTGCTTGATGTAAATGGCAGCCGAAAATCAGAGCGCCTGGCGGGGAGGAATGGCAACTGAAAAGTTCAGCGCGCAGATGTGCCAGCTGTGAAATTTGCGAAGATGGCGGCGACAGCCGCTATCTTTCCCAGATTCACACGGAGGCACAGGAGTGTATGCTGATATGGAACAATGGACCGAAGTCCGTCGCCGGGTGCTAACCGGCGAATTGTCGAAACGAGCGGCTTGCCGCGAGTATGAGATGAGCTGGCAGACACTGGCGAAAATGCTCACGCACACCGAGCCGCCAGGTTATCGGATGCAGCAGCCACGCAAGAAGCGGAAGCTCGATCCCTTCCTGCCGATCATCCACGAGATTCTCCAAGCCGATAAGTTGGCACCGAAGAAGCAGCGGCACACGGCCACGCGAATTTTCCAGCGACTGTGCGAAGAACATGGCTATGAAGGTGCTTACACCTCGGTTCGCAATGCAGTCCGCCAGTGGAAGCAGCAGACCCAGGAAGTCTTCTTGCCTCTGTCGCACCCGCCAGGTGAAGCCCAAGTCGATTTCGGCCATGCGTATGTCGACTTGGCAGGAGAGCGCGAGCAGCTTGCCCTGTTTGTCATGAGTTTGCCGTACAGCGACGCGCTGTACATACAGGGGTTCCCGCGGGAATGCACCGAGTCGTTCCAAGAAGGCCACAAGCGGGCAATCGAGTTCTTCGAGGGGGTGCCGACAAGAATCAGCTACGACAACAGCCGTGTTGCAGTGGCCAAGATCACCGGCAGTCGCGACCGTGAACCAACACGCGAGTTCCTGCGTTTGCAGAGTCATTATCTCTATGAATCCCACTTCTGCCTAGTCCGCCGAGCCAATGAGAAGGGGCATGTCGAGAACCTGGTGGGTTACGGCAGGCGGAACTTCCTAGTGCCAGTGCCGAGAGTTGGTTCACTCACGGAATTGAACGCAGAGCTGGAGCGTCTTTGTCGGGCCGATCTGGAGCGGACATTGCGAGGCAAGTCGGCCTCGAAACGCGAACTGCTCGCCGAAGAACGTACCGCGATGCTCGACTTGCCTCGGCAATCGTTTGATGCTCGCAGGGTTACCCAGGCCAATGCCAACTCGTTATCACTCGTTCAATTCGACACCAACAGCTACAGCGTTCCCGTAAAATACGCCCATCGCGAAATCACGGTGGTAGCCAGTGTCGACGAAGTGCACCTCGTATTCCAAGGGGAACTCATCGCGCGTCACGCACGGCACTGGGGTCGAGAACAGTATCTGTTCGACCCGGTGCATTATCTGGCACTGTTGGAGAAGAAGCCAGGTGGTTTCGATCACGCCAGACCGCTGAAAGATTGGGAGCTGCCGGAGTGTTTTACCACACTTCGGCGGAGAATGGAGACCGAGCCTACTGGGCTTGGTACGCGAGAATACATTCGCACCCTGCGGCTCCTCGAGTCATGTTCCTTGCAGGAACTCACTGGCGCGGTTGACTACGCGCTCGACATTGGCATCCACGATGCCGATAGCATTCGAGTGATTCTGGAACATCGTCGCGAATCGCCAGTCGGGCTGTTTTCGCTCGATGGTCGTCCCCACCTCCGGGCGGTGACGGTCACCGAGACCTATGTCTCGGCCTACCAGGCGCTATTGGCGGAGGACGTGCGATGACCGAAACCAAGAGTACCGTGCTGGTAAAACATCACCTCAAACAATTGAAGTTACCGAACATGCACAGTGAGTGTGAGAAGATAGCGGCCCGCAGTGCGCAGGAGAACCTCGATTATTTGGCATTCCTACTCTCCTTGTGTGAGCTGGAACTGGTCGACCGGGAGCGGCGGGCTGCGGAGCGGAGACTCAAAGCCGCAAGCTTTCCGGCCCACAAGACGCTCGATGAGTTTGACTTTGGAGCGCAGCCCTCCGTCAACAAGCCGCTGGTACTGGAGCTCGTGAAAGGGGAATACCTTCAAAAGCGGGAGAATCTCATCCTGGTCGGTGCCAGTGGTACCGGGAAGACTCATTTGGCCACGGCACTCGGCATGGCCGCCTGCCTGGCGGGACAGAAGGTCCGTTTCTTTCGCGTTACCGAATTGATCACCACGCTGATCGAGGCTCGGGATGAAAAGTCGCTGCTTCGCTTGCGTTCACAACTGGCCAAGCAGCACTTGTTGATCCTTGATGAGCTGGGCTACGTGCCAGCCAGCAAGGTGGGGGCCGAACTGTTGTTCGACATTATCGCCACCGCCTACGAGCGGCAGAGCCTGATCGTGACCACCAACTTGCCATTCGAAAGCTGGACCGAAGTCCTTGGCAGTGAGCGGCTCACGGGCGCTGCGCTCGATCGGCTGACCCACCGCTGCCAGATCATCGAAACCACTGGCGAAAGTTATCGTCTCAAGGATGCCCAGCAGCGGCGCCGAAAGAAGTCTCAGGAGTAAACTACTTGGCCCAAGCGGGAGGGCCAGTTACAATCCCCGCTACCAACCTAGCGCTAAACTTTTCGACCGCCAGGCGCTCTGATTTTCGACTGCCATTTACACC